>RGCF01000048.1 GCA_009919265.1 Bacteroidota bacterium
CGACAAAGATCTTTGTCGGAATAAGTTTACCACCCATTCCATCATACATTAGCTCATCACCAAAAGGCTCCATACCCAATTCATCACGCAATACCTTGCCAATGGCCTCTACAGGACTACCATCATTCATAAAGAGTGTTCCATTCCCTACACTCCCTATAGAGGGTGCTGCCTTCCCCACAAGAGCCTCTATAAGCTGCGCGACAGTCATACGAGAAGGAATTGCGTGGGGATTCATAATCATATCTACGGGAATACCCTCTTTCGTCCGTGGCATATCATAGCCACGGACAAACATGCCAACCGTGCCTTTTTGCCCATGTCTGTTTGAGAACTTGTCGCCCAGCTCTGGTATCCTCTCCTGTACAACCCGCACTTTCACCATCACATGCCCCAGATTATTCACTGTTACAGAAATCTTCTCCACGCGCCCCCGAGTCCAGACTTGGGCCGTTTTAGACGCATCCATCATATCCCCAGTCTGTGTCTGGAGATACATCCCCACCAACACGGTAGTCTCATCTACAATTTCCCCCACGCGAATAACTCCGCGCTCATCCAGCTTTGTATAATCAATCCCAGGCTTCAAAGATGTCCATCCAGGAATTCGCTCAGGATTTCCAATCCGCGTCTTACCCCCTGTCATTGGATCATCCTCTTCAAACGCCTCATATGTCCTATAACACGTGCTTCTGAACATGCCGCGCGAAAAAGAATCCGCATTCATAACAATACCGTCATCCTGATTATATCCTGTAAAGGACCCCATCGCCAGAATCAAGTTTGTCCCGTAGCCCATTTGACCATCCGCCAGATAATCATAATATAATGTCCGAACGAGAGGTGCCTGTGGATAACAGAGAATATGCGCCTGATTATCAAATCGGTTCATGAAATTTGTAGCATAGACGGCAATTCCCTGTTTGCTCTGTGAATCTCCTAGCTGATTTCGCGGCGACTGGTTATGATTCGCATATGGAATCATACTCGTGAGAAGCCCGACAATAGTGCTGGGATGAATCTCCAAATGACTCGTATCCGGTTTAATATATTCGGGAAAGTTTGCCACAAACGTCTCATTCATTTCATATGGATCCACATATTCCACGACACCTGCATCGGCGGATAGAGCTTCTACATATGCCTCCAATGTCGGCGCAGATTCTCCTGCGAGTGGATCTATAAATCCACCCTGATAAATATTCCGCTTGATTGTTTGTGGATATACGCCCATGACGAGGTCGCGCCACGATTTGGCACGCTGTAACGCATCGATGGGAATTTTGCCATTTGCGCCTAAATGAATAAGAGGTCTCAAAGGGCGCCCCTCATCCAAATAGAGAAATACGCGTCTATCACGAACACTAAATCCAACCGAAGCACTCGCCGGTAAGCAGCCAGTCCATTTCAGCGCCTTGAGTGTATCGCGCAACGCAACAGGGCGCAATGTATATCCAAGAATACCCGAATTCACAAATACTGGGACCGATAAGATTAACATGGCCGTCGTCATTTCATGACATTGCATAACATCTCCGCGGGTTAGAAGCCATTGAATCACGGGGGCCGGATCTGTGGCAACCGATATTGCTGTAAGCATACTCAGATTTTTGGTGATTCCAATACTCGCTCCACCAGGTGTCTCGCTCGTGCAGAAATATCCATACTGACTTGTATGAAGGCGACGAGGGCCAGGGAGCTTCATTCCCGTGTCGAAATCCAGGACTACGCGCCTACAATGCGACATGAAATCCAAATAGGACAGGCGAGAAAGTGCCTGAATGACTCCCGTTTTCTCCTCTCCCACCCCCGCACCCGTGCCACTCGACCATTTTCCCTTGAAGGCGCGCATAATTCCAAGAGTAAGATCGCGCGCCCTCGACGCATCTCTCGCTTCTCCTTCAAGGCGCCCCCCACGAATCATTTGACCCATGACACCTTGTAAAAAAAGATTCGCATACTTATCACCTTCATAGATGCCCTTATTGAAATTATACTCCCTGTCAATCGATAGACGAATAGCCTTCCACCAAGATTCATAGACTCCCTGGAACATCATCCTCGTGAGAACACCCGATGTTAGACATCGCTGATTCCGGATGTCATCTCGGTCCGTCTTTGTATCAATGCCCGCATTCACACGCAAAATACGTCGCACACACTCCGCCAAGAATGAGGCGCGGGCTTTTGGGCGATTCTCCACGTGAATGAACACCTGGTTATGAAGAATATCGAGAACATGCGCCTCTGAGAAACCCTTCGTAAGCATTTTAATATATTGAACTGCCGAAAATGTATCATAAAAGGGAAAGGCCTCTAGAATCGATTCATGGAGCATCGGCTCCAGCATCTTCGTTTCTGCCGCGTTACGATCTGGAAAGATAAGGCGTAAAATATCATCATCGGATTGAATACCCAGTGCGCGAAAAAGCACAAACACTGGCACGGGCTTGCGCACAAACGGCAAGCTCACATGGAGAGTATGTTGCACGCGATTTAGAATGAATGCCACCCGTTTTAGGCGCTTAGAAGAGGGATTCAAGCACGTAATAGAGGAAAAAATGGATATTTTGGGATCCCGTTCCTGTGGTGTAATATAGAGCGTATTAAACGCCTGTTCCTGGTGCGTAATTAGCAGCTTTTCAGACCCATCCACAATGAAATAGCCACCATTGTCATATTGGCATTCTCCCGCTTCTTTCAAAAAATCCTGTGGCTTTCCATGAAGTATACAATAACGACTATGAAGCATGATTGGCATTTTAAAAAGAGGATACTTGGCCAAATATCCATAGTTACTCCCATGTTCGGCAGGATCTAATATCTCCTCGCGCGTAATCAGCCCACGCCCCTCAGGATTCGGCGTAGTATATGTAATACGAATGACAATATCTGCCTCCACTTGAGCAGAATACGTGAGGTTTCGCAGACGTGCTTCATTCGGAAATAAAATACGGATTTCTTCCGAATCCTGCAAACTTACCGTGGGTGTGCCAATATATAATCGGTCTCCCTTTAAACCCCCTATGAAAATTTCGGCCTTGTATTTATAATATTTACTTTTGGATACTTCACCTACATCGCGATTATCATTCAATAGCAAAATGGGATTCTGGGAATGTATGATTGCCGCCAGATCTTGTGAAAGAAACTGATCAAAGCTTTCAATATGATGCCGCGTATAGGGGTAATCGTTCGTCTTAAAATATAGTTTTAGGAGTTGTTCTGATAAGGCACGCGCATCATCGCCGCGTATCCCATCCATCTCTAACCTATCTAATCTTAGCAGTGATTGCGCTTTTACGTGCCAAAGTTAATCACACCACGTTGGTATGCGTAACTGGAGCATATGTATATCGCATTACATGAGTTTCAAAGGATTTTGACTAGGATCCGGTGAAGAACCGAGTGGGCGCCCCTGTAGATATGTCTGTACGTCATGTAAGACACTTGGAGGGGATGCGGCATTTACTGGGCGCGTAGTTGCCAAAAAGGCAGCATCTGCTATTACATTTCCACCAAATTGATTGGATCCCATATCGGCGGGAACAGCCGGTTCAAAGGCGTCAAGCCCCACGCCCTTGTTGAGCTGATCCTGATTGATTGTATTGTAAAAAGAGAGTCCAGATGTTAGATATTGCGGAAAGGAACCATGTACACCATCAATGCCGGGGCGTTGTTGGTAATCAATCGGCGCGGAACCCCCCTTTTGCTTCTTGGATTTCCGGGTATATGACTGGCTTTTTCCCTTTACCTGTAAATATGCCTCCGCGGCTACTGCTTCTACCGGGCTGCCAAAGACTCGTTTCCAAACTTGCTGAAACTTGCGAACACGTTCTTTCGGATTGTCAATTTCCTTCAGAATCATACTAGCTTCATGCTCAACTTCGTCAAAACTTTGCTTTAAAAAGGGAAGCGTATGTGCGGAATACTTGCGTATGCGAGATGAATTTCTTTTTTTATGAGTCTTTCGCGTTACCATGCTTGCTACTTAGGGGTTGTAGATTCTTTAGAATTTCTTACTTAATAAAGATTCGTCTAAACTGCTATTGTCATTGCGATTTTTATTCCTATCAATAGATGTCAATCCCATAGAGGAAAGACCTCGTCCAATGTTTTTGGTAATAAAATTCGTGGCAGTATCGGGAGGCGGAATACTGGAGGACGGTAAAGAAATAGAAGGAGCTTTTCCAGTAGTAAGTATATATAGAATATAGCCCCCCGCTATAATGACTACCGTTCCTGTAAGAAGGTATGGCGCGAATGCTTTTGCCGAATCCAGCCACGTCATTATCCGATACTCATTTGAAAATAGGGAATAATGATGATATACCGCGAGAACAATACATATGGCCGATACAATGGTAAGAACATACGGTGATATATTTGGTGCAATAGCTATACTAAGACCTATCGCAAAAATGCATAGTAAAATCGATGGTAAAAAGAATTCCATCGTGCCTCGCTACCCTTCTTTTCCCTTGGAAGATTCTAAATCTTATCCATCAAATCTACCTGTGTCAGAAAGTGGGTTCGGCAACATGTATTCAAATGTAGAGCATCTAGAACTTTTTTTTCAGGTGTCACTGGAATTTTCGCCCCATCAAAATATACACGCTGTTCTGCTTGCTCCCCTTTCATGCGCTTTAACTCTTTCTGATACCCGCGCCACTTGTCTGCAATAGGCTTTCCACATTCAAAACAACGAATAGGAATAATCATTGTGCTACATGATTCAGGGAAAGTTGCCCAGGCAATTTTACTGGGCGCGCGTTCATTCACCTCCCGGGAATACCCTCCACTCCTACAGAAATGACATCTGTTCTTTATTCCAGTGGTCTCAACTATCAGGGAGGGAATCCAATTGGTCGCGAAGTGAGGGCTTTAAAAACAGAGGTAGAGAGTCTGAAGAAGCTGGTAGCGGAACTCAGCTCAAGAGGGCTCACGGCCTCAACTCCTGTGCAAGGGCTTCCGGGGCCTACAGGACCTGCGGGACCTGCGGGACCTGCGGGACCTGCGGGACTTGCTGGAACACCTGGGACGAATGGTATGGATGGTGCAGAAGGACCTCCGGGACCTCCGGGACCTGCTGGACCTGCTGGGGCGAATGGCTCAAATGGAGCTCGCGGGCCAACAGGACCCGCAGGCCCGTAAAATTCGCCAATCATACGGGTCTAAACATATTGTAGATGATTTTCGGAGTAGCTGTGTTTCACACCCGCTCCGTTCACGGAGATGTGACATTTGAAAAAGTCAGTGGCGGTGTAAAAGTGGTTGCCGAATTCACACGCCTTCCTGCCGGTGAGCATGGATTCCATATTCACAAAGCAGGTGATTTACGTGGGAAAGGATGTAAAGGGGCCTGTGCCCATTATCATGTAGGCTCCCCCCAAGACCATGGAGGACCACCTGGATCCAAAGGACCAAGACATACAGGCGATCTCGGAAATATATCTTTACAACAAACCAAAGATCCCACCATCCGCCAATATACATGGACCTTGAAAGGCGTAGATCCAACAGATCTCTGGGGGCGTTCCGTCATTGTCCATGAAGATCCCGATGACCTGGGACGCGGCGACGAAGAAGATTCCAAAACAACCGGACATAGCGGAAAACGCATCGCATGTGCCATAATCGGAAGAACAATGGAATGTTCTTCATAAAATTGACGAATCGGCCGATGGTGTATACAGTATGGAGCCGGTGTTTAAAACTGTTTTATCTGGACTTATTACGTATTCCACACATTACATAACTGTAAAGGCCTACAGCTATATGTGTGTCCCAGATGGATTCCTAGGATTTTGTTCTGGCCTTGTAACAATGGGCAGTCCCGTGTGCCAGGTTGGCATGAAAATAATGAGTAATACAGAAGTATCCTACGCAACAATATGTATGATGGGTATATCCAGACTTATACTTGATTACGTGGTGCCAAGTGCCAAATCTACAACTTTGCCCGAATCGTCCGCAACTTTTGCGGAGAAATCCGAATCCCATGCCTCTGTTCCAAATCAGTAATCATTCGCGAAATCGGCATATCCGGATACGTTTTTAGAAATGTCTGTATCGTTTGCATGTCCTCCGTTTCCTTTGGAGGTGTATAGGCAAACTTTGTAAAATCTATTTGCCGCTCGGGCCCATTACTCGTTTGCTTTACAGGTCCGATATGAAGCTCCCCTCTATGATGTGTATCATGGCATGTTTCACATAGCACGATGAGATTCCGAAAATTATTCATATGGGTTCCATCGGCTAGGCGGCCCTCTTTGGCATCTTTTCGTTGTTGAATATGATGCACTTCTAAATCAGTACTCTTACCGCATATCTCACAAGCTCTTCGTTGAACAACCGAGTTCCATTGCGAGCTCAGCGCGGTCGCCTCTGTTTTTTCACCTAAAAGATCTCGCCGAATCGTGTGTGCCGCTTCCAAGACCTCAATAGGAAGCCCCATGGCTTTTGCCACTTCAATTCCGTATAGGGAACTTCCAGAACCAGGGTGTAGTGTCCTATCATATATCAGACGGTCCGTGGCAACGTCATAGCGCACTCGCAAATGCCACACGCAAATCCCATTCACCGGTGGAAGTCCGTGAAGATGCGTTGCGAATATGAAACGACTCCCGTGCCCCTGAAGCCATTGAAGGGCCGCACCAACAATGGCCATCGCCGACATGGATTCCGTTCCAGAACAGACTTCATCCCCCAATACAAGAGACCAGGGATCCGCACGACGCAGAGCTTCCGCGAGTTCCGTCATTTCTACCGCAAAAGACGAGAGTCCCGCCCACAAGTTGTCCGTGCTCAAAATGCGCGTAAAAATGCTCCTAAATGGATGCAGCCGCATACGCGTGGCCGGCACATAACAACCACATTGTGCCAAAAGAACCGCAATCCCCGCCGCCTTCATTAAACTGGACTTCCCACTCGCATTCATACCATATATAAGCCAACCCTGTGCCGAGTCTGAACATCCGATCTGAATGTCATGCTTCACGTATTCTAAACGCGTCGTTTGCCTCTCTATAAGAGGATGCCGAAGCCCTTCCATTTCTATAAAAGCGGAATCACTCTCTACGAGCTCTGGTCGGCAGTATCCCTGCTGCATCGCCGCCTGCGCAATTGTAGAAGAGACGTCCACTTTTGCCACCCACGCTTCCAAGATATCCCACGTAGTAGCATGTTGTGCGGCCAAGGCGTCACACACTTTCGGCAACTCTTCTTTTACAGAAAGCCACAAATCCTCCCTGAGGCGTAAAATCTTACTATAGAGCTTATTGAGTTCAGGCACTTCCATGCTACTGGAGGCCTTTTTCGCATGAATCACGATCCCTTCAAACGCAGGCTGCACCCCACTCTTGAGCTTCTCTGCCGCCACTTTCATTACACCCTTTCCACCGCTAACTATAACAGATGCCTCTTTCAACTCCATACGAAGCCCGCCCCCTAGCCACATATCCAACTCATTGAACCGCGTGGTAAGTTGCGTATGTATGGCAGATATATGCGCCTCTAATGCGATCGTCTTTGGACCCGCCTCCACTGTCAGACAAAACTGCCCCTCAGATGCCGTGCGCGCCTTTTCCACGTCAAATGTCTTTGCGAAATCGGTCAAATACGCCTGAAAAAGTGCCATATGCTCTACAGGAAATGCGAGTGGGGATGCCTCCGCTATCTCTATAATGCGCCTGACAGCCCTATAGGATTGATCGAGATCTAGCACATCCGACGATGTAATAGATGCGAGTGTAATCTTGCGATGAAGTCTGGCCAAATCCTTCATTTGGCGCAAATAAGAGACAGAACTCTTATCGTTTATACACCAATCCACCTCTTCATACATTTGTTCCAGCTTTTTCGAATCTGTAATAGGATATAATAAACGCTGACGCATGGCCCTACGCCCCATCGGTGTGGCAGTTTTCATGAATATGGCCAGGACAGAATCATCTTCTTTCGCCGTCACCATATTGAGTTGGGTGAGTGCGTGATTCCCTAGATATACGGAATCTATAGGATTCCATGGCTGGGGTGTATGTAACTGATGTGTTGCGGAAGGAAAATGATCCTTGACAAATAGCAAAAGAGATGCAAGAGCACGCTCGGCCCTCGGCAGTGATTCTAGACAGAGAGCTATACGAAGAGGCAAGACGGATTTGGGATTGAAACAGCGGCGTATCAAATCTTCACGCACAATATCTTTTTCAAGAGTGGCCTGCGCGACACGAGTCTGTATACGGCCGGTGGGAATACCTAGGAGGCGCCGCAATGTCTGCTCGGTAGGAGTATCTATGGCGTCCCCCTTCCACCATACGACAAGCTCCTTGGGTTGATGGACTTGAAAAAAGTGTAAAAGTGTGTCTGAAGACCACGCCTCACGTCTACCAGTTGTCTCCCCCTCAAATATTTTCACCGCACCCGTCGTAAGATCCATTGCTGTCACACCGAATGCGGGAGGTGCGCGCTGATCTGTCCATAGCCCCGCATCTAACCACAGACCTGCCAACCATAGATTCTCAGTCTTGGATGCCTCCACGTGCGTTCCTGGCGATAAGATACGAGTGACGGAACGATTCGTTACTTTTCCCTTTTCGTCTTTTTCCTGGTCTATTACTATTACGGACCAATTCTCTTGGGTCAGCATAGCTCCATATTTATGAAGCTGTGCCGCCCCGAAGCCACCGAAACGCCCATTCTTACCTCCAGGCGCATCCCCGCGTTTTTCCACATTCGCAATCCCTAAAATATCTATAGCACGTTTCATAGATGTTTGATATTCTCCTTCCTCGTTCGGGATATCATACAGCTCGTAGAAACTTCCTACAAGCATGAAGATAGCTGTGTTCGGGCCATGTAGGGCCGCATGGTGTTTGTATTCACGTATATACTGTTCATACATCTTACTAAGAATACGCGAATATTCTATAGGCCTTTTAGCTTTTACACGGAAGGCGCCAATTGATCAGGAAACATACTCAGATATTTCGTATGAGAGATTCCTATTGGTGATCGGGAGATTGGAGTAAGATTCGCAGGTGTTTCTCCAATAGCTGTTTTGGGATGTTTTTTGAATTTATGTTGTATATGTCGCATTTTCTTCAAAGTGCCTTGAGCAGTTTGATTTCTGTTAATAATTTTTTGTATGTTGTTCCGACCATTTTTTCGAAGAGCATCTAGCATTGGATATGATTCGTGCATAAATCTATTGCCACGTTCAACAGCACTACGATTTGTAGGATTCCTTAAGATATGAGTATAATAAGCCTCCAGTATCTTGTCAATATTCTTGATACGCCTACTGGGAGATCTTGAAGCTGATCGCTTCCGCTTTCTAGTAGGCGACGGCATTCTACTTAGGCTTCGTATACAAAATATAAGTCATTGCATACATACTTATAAAGGCCGTAGAGACTGTAAAATGAACCGGTAACTCTTTCAAGACAGAACCCAGTCCTGCTGTAGCCAATAAGATAAGTGCGTCAGCTCCCAAGATCATGGCCCCGTTTTCAGCCGCATAGGCCTTGAAGACATCAATCATATCATTTTCTCCTTTAGGAAGAGGCTGAATCACAGCGAGATAAAAGAAGGCGTCGTGAAACAGTTGGAAGCCGAGAATACAGCCGACGAAGGCCGCTACGCCTTTAAGCCCCATGGCGCTATAGATATACCGCGCGGCGGCGATTCCAATGAGTGCACTTGTGATATCGGAGACAGCCGCGAGGGCTCCAAACCTTGTATACCAGTCATTCAGAGCTTGCACTTTGAAAAAAGGTCTCGGGCCCGCGTATTTTGCCATGACAATCACTACAAAATCCACCACGATTGCCGCAATCACTATATAGAACCAATCACCCGTTTGGTTGTAGTTAGTGATATTTGTCAACATTTCTATTATAATGCGCGCTTTTTCAACATCATATAGTCGGCATACATCTGTCGCAACATTTGGTCCGGTGCCTTGGACCCTGCCTTAATAAGTGCTGCTTTCTCTAATGCCTTTTTGATATTCTCTATTGTATCGCCCACGGCCTTTTGCCGAATCGTTTTCGCCACATGAATTTTGCGACTAAGCCCTGCCATGTTCATGCGCACTTTTCGTGCCGCCGTATTCTTGCGAGTTTTCGCAGCAGGTTTCACAACCGGTTTTGCTGCCGCCAATACAACTTTTTTCTTCTTTGCTGCCGCCAATACAACTTTTACAGGATTCGATGCGGCCTTTCCCGCAGCTTGAAGAGGTGCCCCCACCTGTGTGAGAGGACTATTCACCCCAACAGGTTCAGGAGAACCGGGAGTGGTCGGGACATGTGAAGAAGCCATTTGTGTGATTGTTCCAGGGCTCGTGCCTCCTCCGTTTGTCGTTGGCAATTCCAGCTTTTTCACCGTCTTACGCCGAGACACATTCTTTCCTCCTGATGGCGTATTCACTAGCGTAATTTGTTTTATATTCGGATCTGACATCCTTCCTACTAAATGCGCCTAAAAGGTATTTGTCAAAATACCGTGAAGTATCAAAGTCAGTTACGCTGACCCAAAGAGGCAGTGCTACTATCTTGGATACTTCACGATTTGCATAATACTGGTCTAAACGCCTGTTTCGTCTATATATAGGACACATGGCAGCGACAAGTAAAATTGCCGAACCGTCCCTGCCAACTGGATATTACATGGACCCCGAAGCTGAACCTAAAATGTCAATTCCCTCCTACAGACACATCTTAGATTTATATTTCAAACAATCAGAGGGGCGGCAAATTGTCTCTCACCAACTGGAGTCCTTTAATCATTTCATGGATATTGACATCCCTGAAATCGTTCAACAGGTGAATCCTCTGATTGTTCGTGGAAGTCCTGAGACGCCCTTGTCGGGTCCTCGATCAGCGCTCGCCTCTGCGACGGGTCTTTCCACATCCGCGGCGAATGCCCTCATGGGTCGCACATCCGAAGCCATGATGAATAGTTCGACGGCCTCTCGCGAGTATGAAGTAGCTCTCATATTTGAGAATGTCTCCTTGAGAAAGCCGACCATCTTTGAGAACAATGGTGCGATTCTTCCCATGATGCCGAACGATGCGCGAAAACGCAATTTGACATATGCGAGCCCACTCTTTGTAGATGTTCGCATTAAAACCACGTTCATTGATAATACCAAAGGGGGCGTGCGAGAAACTCGGGAACGCCTCTTTCCAAATGTGCATCTCGGAAAAATCCCGGTGATGGTATGTTCCAAATACTGTCTCCTACATGACCAAAAACACCTGGACCCTATCGCGCTCGGTGAATGCGCGGAGGATTATGGCGGCTACTTCATTGTTGGCGGTGGTGAGCGTGTCATTATATCTCAGGAGCGCATGGCCGCCAATCGCCCCGTTGTTTTCCGTAACAATCGCAACCCTACAAAAGATGTGGAGGTGATTGAGGTCAAGTCGATTGGCCCAGACAATGATCAAGTGCCCAAGTCCAATGCCGTCAAGATCATGTATCACCCCAAAAACCCCCAGATTCACCTGCTCAGGGCCACTATGCCGCGTGTAAAAACAGATATTCCTCTATGGATTCTCTTTCGCGCTCTCGGCCTCACCTGTGACAATGAAATCTGCGAGCTCATTATTGGCCCCGAATCAGACGGCACATTTGACGGCATCCTCACGGAGAGTATTATGGAGGCTGTCGACGTCCGCACCCAGGAAGCCGCTCTTGCTTGGCTCTCCACGCATGTGAATTCCTGGTCCAGCCGCACCACCAAACAGATGCGCATCGAGGACATTCTAAGTCTAGAACTCTTTCCGCACATTGGTCTGAACCCCTCCTTTCACTACGATAAAGCATGCTTCTTAGCTCATATGACGCGCAAAGTTTTGTGGGTGGCTTCGGCTCGAATGCCGAATGATGATAGGGATGCGTATCCAAACAAGCTGGTGGATTTGCCGGGATTTCTCTTGGCCAATTTGTTCCGGACTTACTTTACAACCAAAATGATTAAGGATATCCGATCCTCTCTGGCCAAGGAGATTCATTCAGGGGGCTGGCGCGCTTCCGCCAACTTTGAAGAAATTGTGAATATCAGCAATATTAACAAAATCGTAAAGTCCGTAATCTTGGAAGTTGGCCTGAAGACTTCTCTGGCCACGGGCAATTTTGGTTCAGCCAAGATTGGCGGCCCCAGCAAGATTGGTGTATCGCAAGTTCTGAATCGCCTGAATTACATTTCCGGCATTTCTCACTTACGGCGCATCTCCACGCCTATTGAGAAAACGGGGAAGCTTATTGCACCTCGCAAGCTGCACAATACGCAATGGGGCTACATTTGTCCTTCTGAGACTCCGGAGGGGCATTCGGTAGGAGTTGTAAAGAACATGTCTTCCACGGCCATTGTCAGTATTTACAGCAATGCCAAGACGATTAAGGAGTATATTCGTGCGGTGGGGCTCTTGCGCCCCCTGAATACCACGTCCGTTGCGGAGAAGCATTCCTCTACACGTCTCTTTCTCAATGGCGCGTGGCTGGGAACACTTGCGATGGAGGATACGTTGAACATGTTGGAGCTTCTCCGAAAGGCCAAGAGGTGCGGGCGGATTCACGTGCAAACGGGAATTATCTGGAAGGCCGCACTCAAGGAAATCTGGATTACAACCGAGGCGGGTCGTGTTCTTCGCCCCCTCTTCTATGCCGATGCACTCCGAGAGATTGCCGCGGACACCACTGGCAAGCTTCTGGCCGAAGTAATGGAAATTCAAAACTGGGAGCGTATTCTTCTTTGGGAGAGCCCAGGTGGCAATGCTCTTATTGAGTATGTGGATCCGGGCGAAACGGAGTCATCCTACATTGCCATGTTCCCGGAAGATGTGCTAAAGAAACCGGAAGAATCTTACACGCATGCCGAGATTCATCCCAGCACGGCTCTTGGAACTCTGGCGAGCAACATTCCCTTTCCGGATCACAACCAGTCCCCCAGGAATTCCTATCAAGCTGCGATGGGTAAACAGGCAATGGGAATGTATGCGTTGAACTTCCGGGATCGGTATGACGCATTGGCGCACTTGCTTTGTTATCCCCAAGTGCCTTTCGTGTCACCTTTTATGAGCCGATTCTATGGTGCGCAGGCCATGCCTTCGGGTCAGAATATTGTAGTCGCAATCTTGACGTATACGGGTTACAATCAAGAGGATTCTATCATGATTAACCGGGGTTCTCTGGATCGTGGTCTCTTTCGTTCCATCTTCTACAGGACTTATAAGGACGAGGAGCGCAAGAATCAGTCATCGGGTGAAGAGGAGCGCTTTGTGCGTCCGGATCCCACAATGACGAAACAAATGAAGAATGCCAATTACGAAAAGCTGGATGAAACTGGATTCGTCCCTGAGAACACCTATGTCGATACGGATGACATCTTAATTGGCAAGTATGTACCGCTTCGTGTGCCTACAGGGATGGTGATTCCCGCGGGGGCAAAGCGCTATCGCGATGTGTCACGCACCATGCGAAATAATGAGACGGGGTGGGTGGATCGCATCTTCAAGGACAGGAATGGAGAGGGCTATTCCTTTGCAAAAGTGCGAGTGCGGCAGGACAGGATTCCCGAAATTGGGGACAAATTCTCGTCGCGCCATGGCCAGAAGGGCACTTGCGGGATGATTTTGGATCCCGAGGACATGCCCACCACAGCTTCGGGAATGGTGCCGGATATTATCATCAACCCACATTGCCTGGCAGAAGACCATGAGATTCTCACAGAGCATGGTTTCATGAGCTGGAAAGAGGTTCAGGCAGGATATGAGGCTGGAACCCTGCGTGTGGGAGGCTATGACCATGAGACTGGACGACTAGTCTATGAGCATCCTACTGATTTCATCCTGAATGATGCCAAGCTGCGTGACATGATAGAGTTTACCCATTCGGGCGAAGCTGGAAATTGGGATGGTGATGAGAATGAGACTGCAAGCAATGGAGTGTCTCTTCTGGTTACTGAAGACCATGACATGTTTGCCAGGCGTGGAAAGTATTACGGTGAGACTGTCACTTGGGATGGTGTACAAAAGGGCCCTCGTGGCGCATCACGGCGTAGTATGAAGGATTATGAGAAGTGTAAGGCGGCGAGTCTCCTTGATGCTGAGGCAGTGAAGTTCATTGGAAAGGCTGCTGCAGGTATTGAAGGGGGGACAACACTACCCTTTGTCGAGCAACTCAGGTTGGATACGCCTGAAAAGATTCAGGCATTCTGCGAGCTATACGGCTACTGGCTTGGAGATGGGACCCTTCGCTTTGGTGGAAACTCCATAGAGATGAGCCCAGTGAAGGCAGTTGATGACCAGTGGCTTCGTGAGCGCTTCATAGCTTTGGAGCTAATTGAGGGAGAGGACTACACCTACAATATTATAGGTGGTCAAAACGAGGCACGACCTGTTCGCTATCGCTGGTCTATAATTAACACAAAGTGGTTTGTCCTATTCTGTGAGGAGTATGGTAAGAAGTACGCAAAGTATGCGGATGCGGCAAATGTACCAGAGGTAGTATCTACAACTGTTCCTGAAGCCATAAAGTCAGCAAAGTGGATGGCTAGCTGGGTATGGAGCTTGTCCCCGGAACATGCTCGTGCCCTTCTCTCTGGTCTCCGCTTTGCCGATGGATGTGAGAAGGCAGATAGAAATGTCATATGGACTTCGTCGAGTCGCTTCCGTGATGAGATTATGCGCCTCACTCTTCATGGAGGTTATTCAGCACACTTCACTGTTCAGCATCATGTTGGAGATGTAAATGGCTATGACAAGGAGGGGCGTGAGATTGTGGCGAGGCACACTGGCTGGAAGGTCTCATATACTGATACCGCCCGGGCATCAGAGCCTACGTTAAATGTGCGACGTGATATCAAAAAGACTACCTACGATGGTCGTACTTGGTGTGTGACAATGCCACATGGCTTCATCATCACACGCCGTGTCGTGAGGGAGGATGGTGTAGTTGTGAAGGCTTCTCGGCCTATTATTACAGGCCAGTGCATCCCCAGCCGCATGACTATAGCACAGCTGTTGGAAACGCTTCTCGGAAAGATGGGTCGCGAGATGGGCTGTCTGGGGGACGGCTCCCCTTTCAACAATGTGACGTTGGAGGGACTGACCAAGATTATGCGCGATGATTTGGGCCTGGAGCCAGCAGGGAATGAGGTTCTCTACAATGGCTTCACGGGGCGGCAGATGGAGACGAGTATCTTTATGGGGCCGTGCTTCTACCAGCGCTTGAGGCACTGCTCCGCAGATAAGATGCATTCGAGATCTTCCGGCCCGCTGGTGATGCTCACGAGACAGCCAGCGGAAGGCAGAGCGCGTGAGGGTGGATTACGTTTTGGAGAAATGGAGCGTGATTGTGTCGCAGCACACGGCATTACGGAATTCACAAAGGAGCGCTTCATGGAGTGTTCCGATCTCTTCCGATGCTGGAGCTGCCAGGATTGCGGCTTGATTGCTGTTGTAAATCCCAAAGAGGGTATCTGGAATTGCCGTGGATGTGGAAATACGACGAACTTCTCGGCAATTGAAATCCCCTATGCCTACAAGCTTCTGCTACAGGAGTTGGAGACCATGTGTATCTCGTCTCGTATCGTAACCCAGAAGAAGTTGCTGCGTTATTTGGCAGATAAGAAGGATGTGTAGTTTGACAAAATAAGGTGATAGGTGATAGGCTAAAATCCACATATTAGTTAGTGGGATATGCTTAGTAAAGATGAGATTTCAGCCTTACCAACGAGAGATTCTACCTCTTATAGCTGCTAATATAGCTTCCAAGAATTCAACAAGAGTAACACGAAAAAAGAAAAATAAATCTGACTAATTGTTATCTGATGATAAACTAAAGATAATGCATCTTACATCCAAGCAGAAACGCCGAGAAAGAAGAAAAGAAAGGACAATGGCGTATATTTCTGCCTGTAAGAAACGAAAAGCACAACTTATTTCTGGTAATTCTATACCTAGTATTTTACAATTCATAGCTGTTCAGGTCTTAAATGCTTGTCAGTGTAAGTAAAATTGACACCAGAGTGGTTATTATATAATACAAATGCCCGTAAAATACGCATATTTGTATCGTAACCCAGAAGTTGCTGCGTTATTTGGCAGATAAGAAGGTCTAAGATACCATGGATATCTATTTATTTTTTAACGGTAATGAAGCGCGTTTCTTACCCGAAACGAGCCTTCACTAGAATCCCGATATAATAGGTTGTGACTACCAACGATGCCAATATACACACAGCTTCCATCTTTCTACAGTGGGGGGCTAAAAATTGAGCCTGGAAATCGCCCAACCTTGCGGCATAGCCCGGCCTTCCAATTCCTAATATGTCTTATAGTATGCAAGTCATCAAGCGTAACGGTTTGCGCGAGAATGTAAGCTTTGATAAGGTTCTTCAACGTATCCGAAAGGCATCCCGCGGTCTCTCCGTAAAGGCCGACATCTTAGCTCAACAGGTTCTCGCGCGTATTGTTGATGGAATCACAACAACCGAACTCGATGAGCTCACGGCTCAGATGGCGGCTCCTCTTTCTACGACGCACCCCGATTGGGGCACACTTGCCTCTCGCATTGCCATTAGTAATCATCACAAGAATACATGTAAGAGCTTTGCAGAAGTTGTCAAAACTCTGTCTACACAAGTTATGCCCAAGACTGGCGTGTCCGTTTCCTATGTCAGCCAAGAACTTATAGATTGCGTGGAGAAGCATGGTGTCGAGATTGATGCCTATATCAACTATGATCGGGACTATGAGTTTGACTACTTTGGGTTCAAGACACTCGAGAAGTCATACTTGTTGAAGAATTCGGCAATGAAGGTGATAGAGCGACCCCAGCACATGTGGATGCGTGTTGCACTCTGTTTGTGGGCAGCGGATTTACCAAGAGCTTTTGAGACCTACGATATGCTCTCTATGAAACTCTTCACCCACGCCACTCCCACTCTCTTCAATGCCGGCACACCACGCCAACAACTTTCATCTTGTTTCCTTTTGGCGATGAAGGATGATAGCATTGACGGCATCTACGACACTCTGAAGAACTGTGCGGCTATTAGCAAACATGCGGGTGGAATTGGGCTCCACGTGCACAATATCAGAGCGCGAGGAAGTCTCATTCGAGGGACAAATGGCCAGAGTAATGGTCTCGTGCCAATGTTGCGGAACTTTAACGCCACCGCACGCTATGTTGACCAAGGAGGAGGCAAACGCAACGGCTCTTTCGCCATATACTTGGAGCCCTGGCATGCCGACGTGGAGGATTTCCTGAAGCTGAAGCTGAACACGGGCTCTGAGGAGGAGCGTGCCCGTGATCTCTTCTATGCCATGTGGATTCCTGACCTCTTCATGAAGCGTGTGGAAGAGGATGGTGAGTGGTCTCTCTTCTGTCCTTCCGAAGCCCCTGGCCTTGCAGATGTGTGGGGTGCCGCCTTTGATGCTACATATATCGACTATGAGGCAAAAGGGTTGGCACGCAAAAAGGTATCCGCCAGAAAGCTGTGGTTCCAGATCCTCGATACGCAGATGGAGACTGGCACACCCTATCTTCTCTATAAGGATCCCGCGAATGCCAAATCCAATCAGCAGAATTTGGGGACTATCAAATCATCCAATCTCTGTACGGAGATTATAGAATTCTCATCTCCAGAGGAAACCGCGGTGTGTAACTTGGCATCTATTGCACTCCCATCCTTTGTTATAAAGAATCCCTCTCTGGGATATGTCTATGACTTTGATGGCTTGCGGCAATGTGTGCGGATAGTTGTGCGCAATCTCAACAGGGTCATAGATGTGAATTATTATCCTACACGTGAGACGAAAGTCTCCAATATGCGCCATCGCCCCATTGGTCTGGGTGTGCAAGGACTCGCAGATGTATTCGCCATGCTGAAAATGCCATGGGAGTCGGTGGAGGCGGCGGAACTGAACCAGCAGATCTTTGAGCACATATATTATGCGGCAGTGGAGGAATCCGTCGAACTTTCCAAGGCCGAGGGGGCATATAGCACATTCAAGGGTTCCCCGGCATCTATGGGAAAGCTCCAGCCTGATCTGTGGGGTATAACGCCTCTCACGGAGAATGGAATTCTGGATTGGAAAAGCTTACGGGAGGATGTTGTAAGATATGGTATTCGCAATTCTCTTCTGGTTGCGCCCATGCCCACAGCATCTACGTCGCAAATCCTCGGCTTCAATGAGTGTTTTGAACCCTTTACAACAAATATATATTCACGCCGTGTTCTCGCAGGAGAATTTACGGTGGTCAATAAATATCTCGTGAATGAATTACTGTCGCTAGGCCTATGGAGTGATGATATGAAACAGGCCATTATAGCACGCAATGGGTCTGTGCAAGGAATTACAAAGATTCCCGATGAGATACAGGCGCGATATAAGACATCTTGGGAACTTCCCCAGAAAATTCTGGTTGACATGGCGGCCACGAGAGGTGCGTTCATTTGCCAATCCCAGTCACTCAACTTGTTTATGGCGGATCCTAATTATGCGAAACTCACGTCTATGCACTTCTATGCCTGGAAGAAGGGTCTGAAAACAGGGTGCTATTACTTACGCACGAAGGCCCCTGTAGCTGCCCAGAAATTCACAGTGGATCCTCGCCTAATAGAGGCACTCAATCAGAAAGTGGATTTGAGTGGGTCAGAGGTAGTTGACTATGACAGTGACGAATCTGACAAAGAGCCAGTAGAAGAAACACGGCAGGAAAAAATGGACCGACTCGTGCGGGAATATCAGGAGGAAGTCGCAAAGGCCAAGGCCGCGGCAGAATCAGGTGAAGGATGCCTGTTCTGTTCTGCATAAATTCTGAACAATAAATATACGAATGAATCTCTACACTAGCCTTTATCTTGCGCTTCTTTTTTTTGTTCTAACTCCTGGAATCCTTTTGTCTGTCCCTCCCGGTGGCTCTAAGATGGTAGTCGCCTTCACCCACGCGGTAGTGTTTGCCGTTGTCTATCACTTTACCCACAAGGCCGTGTGGAATGCCACTAGGAATTTGTAAATACCGTGAA
>RGCF01000471.1 GCA_009919265.1 Bacteroidota bacterium
GAATTAGAAGCTAAAATTAATTCATTATGAGTTGGTCAGGTATAGCAAGTAACCAAACAATATCATGTAATAACTTACAAGATGCTGTAAATACTGGAGCTCTTTGTTTAAAAAGTTCTATCCCTGTTTCTAATAAACAAATTACTAAAACAGAGGCAGACGCTTATGTAAATTTATACCCAGACTATCCTTCATTTGCAGCTAAGGCATCTAATCAACTTGTTGTAAAAAAAGATTTACCAAATATGATTGGATATTCTGCAAGATATGGAGATGCTGCGTATCGTACATTTGATGGAGGATATAGTTGGGAAAATATATCTCCTGGAGGAGCCATAGTTATTGCTGATGTAGCTTGTTCAAATACAGGAAATTATGTAACAATTCTTCTTGAAAATGGATATATCTATTATTCAAGTAACTATGGAAGTAGTTGGACTAATATATCTTTCACTCCAAATGCTTCTACAAGAATAGCTATGTCTAGAGATGGACAATATCAAACATATTGTAGATATGGTGATTATTTATATAAATCAACTAACTGGGGAGTAAACTGGGCCCAAGTAACATCTGCAGGAGCAAGAAACTGGTATGCAATAGCTGTTTCAGCTACTGGTCAGTATCAAACTGCAGGAGATGCTAGTTCTAGTGGATACATTTACAGATCAACAAATTATGGAGTATCATTCACAGCAATAACAGGTGCAGGTGCTAGATATTGGATATTTGATGCAGCTATGTCTAATAGTGGTCAATATCAGTTTATAATTGGTAATGATGGAGTAAGTGCTCCTTTTACATCTAGGATTTATAGATCAGAAGATTATGGTGTAAGTTGGACAGCTGTACAATCTGTACAATATAAAAGAAGTCTTGCATGTTCTTCATCAGGACAATACATTATAGCAGGAACAGATGGAGGACAAGTATGGATATCTTCTGATTATGGAGATAACTGGTCACAAGCAAATTTATATCCTTCAGGAAATACTGTCTGGGATGCTGTTGCAGTTTCTGCAACTGGACAATATATGTTTGCTGGAAACTATGCTGGATCTACTTTATCTTATTATTCAAATAACTATGGGGCAACTTGGAGTCAATCTAGTTTAGGTGCTGTTTCTTTAGCATCAGCAGCTTTTGCTACTGAGAGTTGTTATATAGGTACAACAACAACAACTACTACTACAGTATCTAGTTGTGAATGTATTACAATATATAACGAAGGTGGAACAACTGGTAATTACACAATTACAAACTGTGATGGAAGTGAACAATCACCAAACTTAGTAGCAGGTGCAAGTAGAACACACTGTATACAAACAGGAAGTTCAATTATAATAAATTCAGGATTGTTAACAGAAACATATTGTGGAACACCTTGTAATGTAACAGTAGATTGTGGAGCAGGATGTTAAAATAAAAACAATAAATCAACATGACAGTAACAATAACACTTACCCTAGCAGGATCAGATACAGGTCCTTTCAACTTATACTCAGATGTAGATGGATATACTTCTGCATTTCAAACTAATGTACCTAAAGGTGATTTTCTAGGAGGAGGACTTACAACTGGTACAGTTCCTGATGGAACTACAGAGATCTTGGTAAGATCTACAGGAACTTGTCAAAGAGATCTTTATCTAGCTGTAGATGGAGCTCCTGCAACAACCACT
>RGCF01000472.1 GCA_009919265.1 Bacteroidota bacterium
GTCTTCTTTCCATTTGTCGTGACCTGTCCAGCGGCAGCAAACTTCTTGTATTCAGGCAATATAGTTTCGCAGTGGGGACAACCATTCATGTAATATAGAGTAAATACATTTGTCTTCTCACCTAGATCAGCGAAGGCATCGGGCTTGAGGAATTTGTCTGACATTAAAACAGATACGTAGATAAGTATAACTAGAACAAGGCCGACAACAAGTAGGACACGAGTGTTAGGTAGTTGCATTTCTAAGATATATTTAGAGAAAACCTAAACGATTTAAGACGTTCTAGTATAGAATGTCATGGGTAGCTGGAATAAGAAAAGATATCTTGTATACAGTCAAAAAGAGACCATTAGACCCCCGTTGGTCTCAGCAAGATCTACAAGTGTTGCTAGGTTGGTGCGCTTCTGCTCAGGCCCTAGGATGGACTGAGCAAAGAGCATTTCAAGCTGCAGAGGCCCTGGTTATGAAGAAGAAAAACCATGGTATAGTATGGTCAAATATGGAACTACTAAATGATATGGAATTACTCCTTGTCTCGGGGGAACAACATAAGACCGAGTAAGACTAAGAAGAAAATAGCAGTGTGAACAAAAAGTCCTACAGGAGTAGGGCATCCGCCGTTAGCAAGAGTTACAATAGAGCCAAATAGCATCTGTGTTGCCTTGAATGTCTCGGGGTTTGCAATTAGGAAAAAGACTAGAGCAGAATAAAAGGAATACTTGGCTTTCAGGCCAAATTCTAACATCTAATTGTAATAGGTAAAATAGTTTTCAGGGAATGATTTAGATATATGTATGGTGTCATTTATTGGCTGAGAAACTTTATTACAAGTGTTTTTGTACACTTATAATAACGATATTCATTTGTCCTTTTTCTATCACATAGACCATTCACTACATCGAAGTAGTTCATCTACTCTTACTTATAAAAGAGTTCTTAGACTATCAGCCCTTACTAAGATAGGTATCCATTCCTCCTTGGCCGCAGGAATCGCCTTTTTATAGAGAGGTCTAATACGATCCATTATTCCCTTGTCATTTGACATCAGATCGTCAACCTCGTGAGGAGCTAAGAGACCCACTGTTTCACGAGCTTCTTCTAGAGGATCCTCTTCTGCGAAGTCATCAATGAAGCGGTGAATGGGTTCTGTAAGACTGTGGATAGGAGCAGACTCGGGTTCAGGAAGCATCTGTTGATACTCGGGGTCCAAGCTATTATATTCCTTATTCATACTTTCCCAGGCAACTTGTTGGGCAAGAACCTCAGGAATGTCATCAGGTCCGAAGGAGATATCGAGGCGAGCACCACCACTACGAGGCACACCATATGATGGCACTACTTTTTTTATATCAAGAGTCCCCATATTAACAAGCTTTGTAAAATCTTCACTAACAGATGGGTAATTGTAATTTGTAAAATCAAAATTAAGGCGTCTCATACTTGTAAAAAAATTAGATATTCCTTCAGCATCAACATTACTAAAAATAGTAAGAAACTTAGCAAGCAAATCACTCCTTGCGTCATATTCAGCCTTTTTTACAGAAGGATTCATTAGTGCATCAAAAAATCCATATGTTCCAGCTAACTTACCATTAAATATTGTCATCATCGATTCAGAATATCTCTTTACAAGTTCCTGGGAATTTGGCTGCCCTGCACAAACGAGTAGCTCAACATATT
>RGCF01000473.1 GCA_009919265.1 Bacteroidota bacterium
AATGGCTTCTAAAAGAACTCACGATGATATTTCAGAAGATGATAAACATTTATCTTCTGAGGAAATAATTAATATAGTAACAACTATTTCTAAATTTAAAGGTAAAGAAAAAGATAAACAACGTGAATTTGCAAATAAATATGAGGAATTTCGCATGAAATATCCAGTGTTATTTGATTTAGCATGTTCAGATGATTTTGATATGACAAGATTTAAATATATGATGAGACTACGTGAAGAAGTAAATACAAATAAACGAACATTAGAAAATGCATCAGAAGAAATAGGACAAAAATTGTTTGATGTCTATGTTAAAGACAAAGTAAAACCTAATACATCATCATAATTCAAATATAACTGTATCATCATGTTTTATTTTTCAGTGGCAAAATCTTATTCTAATTTGTCATTTATTTTAGAAGCATATAGGTCTAAAATATCAGTAGTTTGCATATGTGGTCTTTGTGTATAAAAAGCGTAGTGGGCACAAACAAATCCACCATATATACAATTTGGTTTTTTAATCGCAAATGGTTTGTCACAAGATATCCATTGTTCTTCATCATGTCCTACCATACCATTGAATTTAGCAAATTCTTCTCCTAACCATGATATACAATTAATACTTACACGTTCATATAAATGTAATATCCATTTATCAAAATAGAAATCTTTAGATTTTTTACTTAAAAATTCTCTATGAACATTCTCGGCAAATTTTGGATTATTCCATCCTTTATCACATAAACAATCGTAGCTAGCATATCCACATTTATTATTTATATTTCCAAATCTTTGATGTAAATGACTAGTTATAGCATTATTAATAATATTTGAATAAACTACAAAATATTCAGGATGAGCAATTCTAAATTTAACAAAATTTATAAAAGCTTCATTTTCATCTAAGAAGACAATATCATCGTCAAAACGAACATATACTGTATTTGGTTCGGTACAATTTACAAAGAATCTAGCAATGCCTGCACCTCCGCCACATGGTCCAGGCATTTCTATAACTTTAATGTAATCATCTGCAATAGATTTAATATATTCTACATCGGATTGTTCATTAGTATTTAACCATAAGTGATATTCATCAACAATACCTTTAAGACGTAAGATATATTTAATTAAAATTTCTAAATAACATTTTCGACCAGCAGGTGTAACAACGATTATTTTTTTTCCATCAATCATTTAAATAAAAAAGCAGAGATTTTTTACACCTGACGAACTGCACTTAGATAAAAAATGAAATTTGTTTTAAATAGTTCAAATAAAAATGTTGAATTTGAGTCCATCAGAGTTAAAATTAGCTTCAAGAATAGAAGACCAATTATTGCAAAAATTTGATAAAGAATGTGGAAAAGATGATATATGGGGTGTACCTACTGAAAAAGACTTACTAAATATCTTTAATAAATGGGTAATGTTCTGGTATAATGAACGACCTATATCAAAATATCCGCATTTAGTTATAGACATAAAAACATATTATTGTAATATGAAACTTCTAAGAATATATGAATTTGCAGATAGATTAGGCATTATGGATAAACTACCTGATATAAATATCTAAGCTATAAATAGAACAGTAGAGTTAAATAGAAATGGCTTATCATCCTTCTGTTGGCAACATTGAAATGAGTAACTATGGACGTTATATTTATATTAAGA
>RGCF01000474.1 GCA_009919265.1 Bacteroidota bacterium
GCTGCATTATTAAACGCTTTAGAACTTGCTAATAAGAACATTAGTGAAGTAAGAATCGTGATTTCAGGAGCTGGTGCTGCTGCAATGTCTTGCGCAAGATTATATACAGCACTCGGTGCAAATGTGAAGAACATTTACATGTACGATAGTAAGGGTCTCTTACATCAGGGAAGAAATGATTTAGATGAAAACAAACTGTTTTTTGGTCAACATAATTGTGGAGACAAGTCATTAGAAGAAATGTTTGTTGGGGCCGATGTATTTGTTGGACTCTCCAAAGGGAATTTAGTCTCTAAAGACATGGTAGCTTCCATGGCGAATGATCCTATTGTTTTTGCACTTGCAAATCCCGAACCTGAAATCGGATATAAAGATGCTGTTTCAGTTCGTAAAGATATCATTATGGCAACTGGAAGGTCAGACCATCCTAATCAAGTTAATAATGTATTGTATCAACATAAGATGCCGTTGTTCGTATCTCTCGATGACGCTGGGGGACAACTTGGCGGTAGCAGTGGCGGTTTCGATGACCACTTTATTCCCGAAAAGTTCAGTGACTTGTTTCGTGATTTAGCAGTACCAGCAGGATTGTTTATGATGCCTGCTTTATTTCGCCCTCGTAATTACGCGTTTGAAGTGCCAGAGATGGGAGCAACGGTGGAGACTAAAGAAACCGACGCTGGAGATGATACTGATACTGATACTGATACTGATGATGAAAGCGACACACACCGAACAAAACCTGTCCCAAAAGATATTTTTGACCGTTTATTAGAACTTGTTACACCGAACCAACGCGTTCATCACGATGTAAAAACACGGAAACATCGTCGTCATCATATAAAGAAGACTACGAAACGCGCACGATCGTATATGGAATAACACGCGATGATAATGATAATGATAATGTAAATAACCCCTACCGAGAGATTATTTACAATAAGAATGGAATGGAATGGAATGGAATGGAATGGAATGGAATTATAACGCAATTTCAGTGATTTTCATACAAGCATCATACGACGAATTGTAAAATTGTATCGTGTCATTTCCATTGTTTCTTGTTAATGTGATTTTGAAAACAACTGGAGTTAATGCTGAATTATTATAAGCACCAGCAATTGGAAATATTGTACTACTTCGATTTGATGCTCCGTCGCCTGTTCGGAATTGTTGTTCGCGTTTTCCGATAGAAACAGGCGCACCGCTAACATCAATCGTCGATATAAATGAATCTGTTGTGTTTGTTGTATTATCTGTGTTGCCTCCTACGATATACATCGCACTGTATTCAACAATAATTTTCGAGTTATTAGAAAGAGGTGTGTATGTATATGATGCAACAGTTCCGCTCGAAATAGCCGAACTGCTTTGACTGATTTGAGTCGCGTCCAAGAATACCGTATTCACCGTCTGCCCAGTTGTCCATTTCGTCGGATTCACCGAACCAGAAACATCCAAACGTGCTTGGTTGTATAGCAAACCAGGTTGTGCTACCGCAACATTCTTTACACCATTTGACGTAATAACCGCATTATTCGTGGGGTTGGTAATATTTGTGAGAGGATAATCTTTATGCGAAAGCGGTTCCATCCACATCGAGTAGTTGTTCGTGTTTTGTGCATTGGCATTTAACGCACGGCCACGAACCTTATTCATAGAAAGAGATGACATTCTAG
>RGCF01000475.1 GCA_009919265.1 Bacteroidota bacterium
TCGGCTCGGCATTTACCGAGCATCGTCCGCCTGTCGGCATTCGGCTCGGCATTTACCGAGCATACATCAGCCCACAATTTCCCGATATAAATGTCAGCACATTATACCGCTCCTCTAGTATATGAAGGTCGTAGTTATACAAGTAGATATTCACATTCGGTTTGTTCATTCCGATAATCTCTCGAGTATTCGGATTACAAATCACCTTCACTTCGGCCGCCGAATCCAACGGAGGATATATCGTATTCATCTCCAGTTCGATTTGGTTAAACTTGCTCATATTGATAGCACCGCTCGGCTGTAATTCAAACGGGTCTGAGTTCAAGCAGAAATTATAGCAATAAATCCCGGGTTTCGCACTCCCCCTTGTCCGCGTATATTTCTCAACATAATTATACACTCCTGCGTCGAGCAGGTTCTCTCGATACTTCCCGTTGAGTGAAATCCCCAGCATCTGTAGTATGTCGCGTTCATTTTCCGACTGAAAATCGCCAGTGATATGAAGCCCGGTCAACCGTTTATCACCCGGATTAATGCCAGGTCCAATACCGTCCTTCGGTCCATTTTTATCAAAGAAGTAGCGGTCGTTCTGAAAATTCGATGGTCCATTAAGGTCGGATGCCTGAACGACGCTTTCAGTAAATTCGGTTGGCTTCCAATCATCGTCTATTGGTGCGGGTATAATATCATAGGGTAGATAGTTATACGGCCAATTCGTATAATTGCTCCACTCGTTCCGTAAATTCACATCACTTCGTTGGAAGAACAATGTCCACGATGCCACCATCCCCATCGAATTCTCTATCTTGATTTTCTTATTTCCAGTAACATCATTGAACACCCAATCATAATACGACTTAATCAGGTATTTTTGTTGGTTCGCGGCGAATATCTTCGACTCCTCATCGGAGAGAAAACAGTATGTCGCCATTAAATGGACATCCGCGTTCCAGTCTGTGCGAATGCTCGGATAGGAGTCAAGTGTTAAATCGATACTCGGCGGCGGGTATAAAAATCGCCACATCTGATGAAGCGGATTCGTGAAATCCGGCTGAACGACTGGCCAATAATTCGCAGGGTCGCCTACATCTCGTATCGTGAATAGCTCTTTCACCGGCCGAAGTGTAACATCAATCTGGAGTTGGTTATATTGGAGGCATACAAGCGGAAACGCCATCTTCGACGAAAGTGTGAACCACGCATTAATCGGTATATATATCTTGCGTCCGCGTATTGACGGCTCTGCTCCGGCGATATTACCTGTGCGATAGGCATTCGGATACTGGTTCAACCGTGCCCCAGAACAGCCAGGATTATATAATTCCGGAACGTGACCCGTCATCTGGTTATACAATTCGCGTTTTGTGGCATCGAGGTCACGCTCCATAATCGCCATCAAATTATTACCAGTGAAACGCTGAAGGGTCATTCCGCCGACCGAAATCACGATTTCTTTTATCATTTGTGTGCCCAAATTTTCAATCCACCGAAACTCATATGGCGCCCACATATCGCCTTTATTTGCTGGCGGATGAATTGGGCTCCATATCGACGGAAGTGTCACGCAGATATAGGTGTCCATCAGTAGTTCAGCATATCTCGGAATATAGAATGTGAATTTGGACTCTTCGGTCATACGCAACTTCTTCTGACCATC
>RGCF01000476.1 GCA_009919265.1 Bacteroidota bacterium
TGTTATTGAACAACCTGTCAAACCTATAGAAATACCGAATGAAAAATTAGATAAAACTTTAGCAGAAAATTGTTATGATTATTTAGTATTAATTTTAACAGATATAAGTGATAAAACAAAAACAGCAAAAGAAATAAAATCAAAAAAAGAAGAGTTTAATAAATTAACTTCAAATCCTGAATTTATGTTATTATGGTATTCATATGTATTAAGTTTATGTAAAGAAGGAAATGCTATAGATGATTTATTAAAATCAAATAATTTACCAGAACCTAATAGTGAAGAAGTTATAACTAAAGAGGAACCAGAAAGCGAAGCTAAACCACAACCACAAGTTCCAGGTAGAGGAGAGTGGTTAAATAATAATTTACAAGAATTAGTAACTTCTCGAGAATCACAATTTACAGATGATACACCAACAGATGAAATACCATTTCATCCATTATATAAAAAATTATTACCAAATGAAAATGACTATGCTGGAACATATATACTATATCCACTTCAACAAGAATATGATGAAAATACTCCTGATATTTCAGATAAATTAGTATCACAATACGAGAAATTAGGAAATAAATTAGGATTATTAGAAACAATAATTCCTACATTAGGTGATTTAAGAAATAACACACCGGAAGAAGTTAAAACTAAAATACGTGAAAATATAAAAGGTCTAGATAAACCAACTGATAATGATATTAATAAAGCAAATACAGCAGAAGAATTATTTAAAGTATTAGAAGATTTAACAGATGAATTAACTAAAAAAGATAATGGAAGTGTTACATTAGTTTTAAGAACAAATTTTACTGAACCAGTAATTAAAACAGGTTCTGAAGATAAATTTAAACAATTGACAGGAGGACAAGATAAACCACCTCGTCATACAATAAAATATCCAACATCTAATGATGAAATAGTAGGTTTTAGAGATGTATTAAAATCAGGTGAAAATTTTACACCAAATGTGAATAAAGATTTAGATATATTATTTACATCTGAACCACCATTTGATAATTTACTATATATGTCATATGGATATTCGGGTTCAGGAAAAACGTATTTCTTATTAAATGCAGATGATTCAATATTAAAAGCTGTTATAAATAAAATTGATAACATTGAACCTAAACCAAAAGTTAAAATAGTTTTATATGATTATTATGGCGAATGTGAGGAAAAAAATGTAGTTACAAATATTAATCCTCATAAAATAACATATTATTTAAATGAAAAAATCCCAAAAGAAATAAAAGAAAAGTCTTCAAAAATAATACATGATAATATCGAACAAGAGTTAACATTAGAAAATTTATTAACAAATATAGATATATTTAATACAAAAAGAAAAGAAAATTTAGCAAACGAACCAGATAAAGATGAACGTCATATTAGAATAACACCAAATAATCCAGAAAGTAGTCGCTCTCACTTATTTATAGATTTTTATATTACTTTAAATGATAATACAAAACGTAAAATAACAATATTGGATATGGCTGGTAGTGAAAATGTAAAAGCATTATATGAAGGATATTATGAAGTAATACGTGGTGCTGGAAAACCAGTGAATATAGAAGATTTTCAAAAAAAAGCACAAGAGTTTATTAAAATGTATAAAAATGAAGAACAATATAAACCATTTAA
>RGCF01000477.1 GCA_009919265.1 Bacteroidota bacterium
GATTGAGAATTTACATCTAGCAGCATGTCATTATTTAATTGATTGTTTAGTTGACAATCTGAAGGATAGTGGGAAATGAAAATCGTTGTCACTGGTGCGGCAGGCTTCATTGGAAGTCATCTGGTTGAAGAATTAGTTAGATTGAATCACAAGGTAATAGGTATCGACAATCTTAAATCTGGGAAGTTGTCTAATCTACAATCAGTGATAGAAGACATTGATTTTCATGAGATCGATATTCGCTCACAGAACCTTGATAAGTATTTTGCAAACTCAGATAGGGTTTATCACCTCGCGGCACTTGCGGACATCGTGCCTTCAATTTCTCAACCATTTGACTACATGGAAGTTAACGTTATGGGAACTACACGAGTATTGGAGGCATCAAGAAAGGCTGGCGCAAGCAGAGTTATCTATGCTGCTTCTTCGTCTTGTTACGGAATCCCAGACCGATTTCCGACCACCGAAGAAGCAGAAATGCGGCCACAGTATCCATATGCGCTGAGCAAAAACATTGGAGAGCAGTTGTTCTTCCATTGGTTAAATCTTTATGGAATGCAAGGCCTCAGCCTCAGATTCTTCAATGTGTACGGTCCTAGAGCTAGAACAAGTGGATCATACGGAGCTGTTCTTGGAGTATTTCTTGCACAAAAGGCAGCAAATATGCCTTTAACAATTGTCGGAGATGGAAGCCAAACAAGAGACTTCACGTATGTAAGTGACGTGGTAAAGGCCCTGATTTTGGCAGGCGATTCCCTTGCGAGCGGCATACCCATCAATATTGGAACATCTTCTCCGGTTTCCATAAATTATCTGGCGGAAGTTATTGGAGGGAGCACCACGAATATTCCAAAGCGTCCAGGGGAGCCAGATGTAACTCATGCCGATATAACCCGCGCATACAAAGTCCTGAATTGGACGCCCGAGGTGAGTATTGAAATGGGCTTAAAGTTGGTGCTGGATGCAAAGGAAACTTGGGTGGATGCCCCTAAATGGTCCGCTGAAGAAATTGAGAAAGCAACAACTGATTGGTTTAAATATCTTGGCCGTTAGGATTTTGAAATGAAACAAGCTTTCATTTATGTTCCAGAGCATATTAATTTTAGTGGTGATGATCTCTCGAATGCAGTTGACCTTTGTCGTTCGATTACAGAATCCCCAATTTTATTATGGCAACTCAAAGATCAATCTGATCATGAACTAAGAAAGCTGTTTGATCAGCTCACTTTGATTGACCACAAAGAAAATACTTACGATGATTTTGGTTTATTGCGAGTGCTCGATTCCTATTCTCTACAAGAGGAAATCTTCATAGTGTCGATTGGTTCTACCGAAAAAATAAATGCGTACCTACACAATCGCATTCGCGGTGAGCAATTATTAAACGTCAAATGGAATATCGTATCGTCAGATTATGCTAGGTACTCACTGCTTGAAAAGCAGCGATCTTTAAGTGATTACATCCCCGTCGATACGCAAATTTGGTTACGTGAATTGGTAAAGAAGTTTGGGGTAAATCAGATTCTTAATTGCCTCGATAAGATTGATAAATCAAGAACAGTCGTTGTGGGCGAGAGCATAATTGATGAATACATCTACTGTGAAGCCTTAGGAAAAGTTTCAAAAGACCCCATCGTTGCATTTCAAAGA
>RGCF01000478.1 GCA_009919265.1 Bacteroidota bacterium
CTCAAAGTATGTCTCCTAGTTATGTTGGAGGCGCGCAAGATAATGGTACAACGCGTTTTGCTGCAAATATATGGACTCAAGTTTATGGTGGCGATGGTATGAAATGCTTGATCCATCCTGTCAATTCACAGATTGTATTTGCTTCTATTCAAAATGGATATATAATCAGATCTACTGATGGAGCCAAAAATTTCGAAGCCTCCCTAAATCCTGACATTGCAAAAGAAAATGGAAGATGGGTTACCCCTTATGTTTTTGATCCTGTCACTCCATCAACAATGTATGCAGGTTTTAGAAATATTTGGAAGTCAACAAATACAGGTCAACCTGGTACATGGGTCAAGATTTCAGATTTGTCAAATATTGCGTCGACGATAAAGATTATCACAGTATCTCCAGCTAATCCAAATATCATCATTGCAATGAATGATCAAGTTGTATATGAATCAAAAGATGCTGGTGAAACTTGGGTAACAAAAACTTTGCCTGCACCATTGAGTGCTGGTGCCATAACATCTTGGGCATTCAGTTATGATGATGAAAATAAAGCATGGGTTACCATTGGTGATTTTGGTGCAACAAGAGTGTATAAAACAACGAATGGTGGTACTAACTGGGTAGATATTTCTGGTAATCTTCCTAGGATACCCGCTAATGTTATCATCAATGAAAAGAATTCACCTGAGAGAGTATATGTTGGTACTGATATTGGTATTTATTACCGAGATTCAACGACAAATTCTTGGATTGATTATAGCACAGGTTTACCGAATACAATTGTTAGAGATTTGCAGATAAACTATCCTGCAAAAACGCTACTCGCAGGAACGTATGGTCGAGGACTTTGGAAGGGAAATCTTGTAGGTTGTTCCGGCTTCACTGCTACTGCTTCAGCATTAGGTGTATTATCATTCTGTTCAGGTGATAGCGTAGAGCTCAAAGTAAACGAAACATTTTCATCATATCGTTGGTCTAATGGTGCAACAACGAAATCTATTTTCGCTAAAACTCAAGGCACCTACACTGCAACAGTAACTGATGAGAATGGTTGTTTGCGATGGTGATAGTGTTATTCTTAGCGTAAGTACTGATTTTCCTTCATATAAATGGTCAGATGGTAGTGTAGGAAAAAGTATTACGATATTTAAACCAGGGGATTATACAGTAACTGTTGTTAATACAAATGGATGTGTTGGAACATCAGCTCCTTATCCAATAATAAAAGGGGAAACACCCCCTAAACCAATGATCATTAGAAAAAATGATACACTTGAATGTACACTTACTGGATTTAAGTATGAGTGGTATCTGAATGGTACTAGAATTATAGGTGCGACTAAGTCTACATATATTGTAGCTGATTCGAATATTGGAAAAAGATTAACTGTTAAGGTTTCAAATACAAGTTGTAGTAATCTCTCTGATCCATTTCTCTTTTCGCCGCTATCCTTGAAGGAAGATGTTACTTCACTTATCAAAGTATATCCAAATCCTGCACAGCAAATATTGTTTTTTGAATTTCCTTCATTATCAAATTTTGCCAAGGTTTCGATTATCAATGTTCAGGGAAAAGCTCTCATCAATTCTTGGTTTGAATGTCAAAAAGATATAACCAGTGAGAAAATTAGAATTCAAGAATTGCCACCTGGT
>RGCF01000479.1 GCA_009919265.1 Bacteroidota bacterium
GGCTGGCATGGCAATAGCTTGTTATGCACGCCTCTACCCGAAAAAGAATCTTTTTTCGGGTGACTTAATTGTACTGTTTGGGGCTATCATCATCATGTTTGCATTGTTATTTACAAGTTCACAGGGCGGCCCTAATCTTGTTGGTAAACACAAATTGTCAGACTTCATATTCCCTTCTCTCGCATTAGGTTCAGGATTGATAATCATGGGTCTACATCGAGGTGGATTCATTGCAAAAGTTCTTTCGACAAAAACAATGGTATTATTAGGCGAGATTTCATTTGGTTTATATGTATTGCATTATATATCTGTTCCAGGTTATCCAAAATCAGCAGTATCATTGCAGAATTATCTGGAATCCATGGGTATTCACTTCATTGTTGCAGCTCTCATATGTTATTTCATTTATTCTTTGCTTGCCTATATATCTTTGCGTTTCTATGAAAAACCAATTGGATCAATGTTAACTAAGAGGCTTATTCGTTAATTCTATCTTGGGGGTAGTATGTATCATATTCAATTCAGGGGTAATAGTTATAGGAAATACATGTATTGTTTATTTCTAATGATATGTAGTTCAATTTGCGAAATCAACAATATACTTGCTCAGTTTCCACCATATACTTGGGGTTTTTATCATCGTGCAGAGCCATTGCTGACAGCTCATCCGCAAGATTATTTTCATGCTACAGGTGAACAACAACCCTACTCCGGTATTGGAGCATTCTCTCTTCAACCAAGAAATGCACTTCCAAAGACACTTTTTCATCTATATGCTTTACAAGATGGATTAACTCATTCTCAACAATTACCACCATCAATTTTACGATTGCAAACCGCAGGTATATCTACAAATGCACGATCTGAGCAAAAGACTTCTTCGATAGAATTCAGGGTCGGAGAAATCATGCATCCTTTTGGAATGGAAGAGCAAATCTGTGTTTTGAAGAATATTGAATCAACAAAACAATTCAATAATGTTCTTGTCTTACCAAAACAACGAGGACTTGCTGTTGCTGTACAAAAACAAGGAAAACTCGGTACAGAACAAGATGGGATGCTTGATGTGTTACATCTTTTCACTGAACGTCGCACAAGTGTAAATGGAACCGGATTGAATGAATGGTATCCCCGAATTGGGATTGGTACCGACCAACCACTTGAGCATTTGCAACTTGGTAATAAATTTACTTTTCATGCAGGGGGTGCAAGTAGAATAGCAGACAATGCATTTTTTGATATGCATGAGCAAAGAACAAAACGCATTTCAACAGGACCTGTTTCATCAATTTCCATGCAACAAGGAAGTATCATACTTGGGAATGCACGTTCAGGTGGTATACTGGAAACGGTAGACTTTCATTGGGGTGATGATCAAACACTTCGTGGCATTGAAATCGATATTTATAATGGTATGAGCATTGGAAAACGATATCCTCAATGCGCTTTGGATATCATGTCCAGAACTCATGATCAAGGATCAGGAGCATTGAGAGTACAGAATAGTTCTTTTTCAACACTACTATATTTGACTTCAAATGGATTGCTGGGAATATATAATGCTCAACCAAAGGAACGAGTGCATATAGGTGAACGATTTACTATTCATGCCGGAGGAGCAAGTGTACTTGGTGATAATGTATATTTTGA
>RGCF01000480.1 GCA_009919265.1 Bacteroidota bacterium
ATTGTATTCGCTTTATGGAATATAACACAGAATATTAAAACACGATGTTATGAGTCGGCGGCGGCTGCAAGGGCGGTGTCTGCCGCTCGTTTCAAGGAAGGGTTCGCTGGCGGCGGCGGCACTCCCACCGCGGTCTCTCAAGATACGACCATTTTAATGAAAGCAAAGGAGCTATTGAAAAATAGTGGTATCAAAGACCCATTTTCGATGAACGGTGTATTAACTACCGAGAATTTTACACCCGACACGAGTGAAAATGATATGACGATACATCAGCGTAGAAAGGCGGCAACCGTGCTAGACCGATTTGAAACAAAAGCAGCACCGCCAACCGCGCCAGGAGCAACAGCATCGCCAACCGCGCCAGGAGCAACAGCACCGCCAACCGCGCCAGGAGCAACAGCATCGCCAACCGCGCCAGGAGCAACAGCATCGCCGCCGCCCTCCGTCAAAGAAGGCATGGAAAACGCCGACGAAAAAAGCAAGGAAATTATTGAACGGAATATCACATCGATAAACCCGGAGGACAGTCAGAGTAAATTCAAGTTGCGTGATTATTACATCAAGGCGGCATATAACGCGTTTAATCCATACAAATTCAAGAATTCGACAGTAAGTATGGACGCATTGTTGTATGTGATTGCTCGCGGTTGCCGGTTCATCGACTTCGAGGTGTTTTCCGTAGACAACGAGCCGGTTATTGCTTCATCATCCGTGAACTCATTCAATTATAAAGAAACATTCAATCACATCCCCGTCATCGAAGCGTTCGAAGTCTTAGGTAGTTATGTGTTTTCGGGAGCAAAATGCCCCAATCCAAGCGACCCGTTCATCATTCATATGCGGATTATGTCGCGTAATATAACGATGTATGACAAACTAGCGAATGTCATCACGCAAAGTAAAACAGTAGCACGTAATTTATTAGGACCGAAATATGGCCGCGAATATCAATCCAAAGATTTAGGCAATGAGGATTTACTGGATTTCAAGGGCAAGATTATATTAATGGTGGATGGAACAAACCCAGTGTATCGAGAGACGAAACTGTTTGAATTAATCAATATGAGTTCGAATTCGCTCTTTCTCTCGAAGTATACATATTTCGGCGTAAAGAATATCGGCGACCCGCAAGCGTTCAAGGACGCGAATAAGAAGAATATGTGTTTGGTTGTTCCGGATAAGAGCGGTCGGCCAATCAACGAAGGACATAACGGGCCTTATACTTGGGGGTGTCAGATTGCCACAATGTGTTTTCAGGAAGAAGCGCGTGATGAGAAGTTGAAAGCGTATGAAGATAAATTTGCGTCGGTTGGGTATGCTTTTATTTTAAAACCGGAGGATTTGCGTTATGTTCCGATTACGATTGCTCCACCAGCGCCTCCCGACCCGAAGTCGTCGATGGAGGCACGGCCGACAGAAGCAGCGGGAGGTGTCAAGATTTCCCTGTAATTTGCGTCGCTCGTTTCGCAACACCCGGAGGGTGCCGCTCCACTCGCTCCGCGAATTACTCAATACTTATCGCGTTCCATCCTTACGGGGGTGGGGGTGCCGCTCCGCGAATTACTCAATACTTATCGCGTTCCATCCTTACGGGGGTGGGGGTGCCGCTCCGCGAATTACTCAATA
>RGCF01000049.1 GCA_009919265.1 Bacteroidota bacterium
CGACACCGACACCGACACCGACACCGACACCGATGACGACACGGACAAACGAAAATTAGTCCCCACCGATATATTTGACCGATTGTTGGAACTTGTCACACCAAGCGAGCGATTACAACACGATGTAAAAACACGACGACAACGACATCGCAGGCCATCGAAAGAAACGAATAATAATAATAATAATAATAATAATAGTAAAAAGAAGTTCAATACCACAAAACGGAAGAGAATAATATAATAATGTATTGTATATAATCTATCGCGAGAGATGGTATACAATAATGGAATGAAATGGAATCGAATGAAATGGAATCGAATGAAATGGAATCGAATGAAATGGAATCGAATGAAATGGAATCGAATGAAATGGAATCGAATGAAATGGAATGGAATGGAATGGAATGGAATCGAATGGAATACGCGACTTATAATGAAATCTCGGTGATTTTCATACAAGCGTCGAAATATGCACTGTAAAACTGAATAGAGTCGTCACCACTAATTCTAGAAAGAACAATTTTGAATTCGATCGGAGTGAGAGCAGAATTAATGTAGGCACCGGCAATTGGAAACAATGTGCTGCTTCGGTTCGAAGTTCCATCACCGCTTCTAAAATATTGTTGTCTTTTTGCAATAGGGTCTGTTAGACTATTAACCTTGATTTCTGATTGAAAAGCATCTGTGTCAACGCCTGTGTTCCCTCCGATATTATATAAAGCACTATATTCAATGATAATTTTGGAGTTATTTGAACGAGGTGTGTATATATATGACGAGACTGTCCCGCTTGAAATATTGGTGTTTATTTGAACGAAAGAAGCGTCGCCTGGCATCAAAAACATCGTATTCACTGTCTGTCCAGTCGTCCATCTCGTCGGGTTCACTGACCCGGAAACATCCAGGCGAACATTGTTATATAATAACCCGGGCTGTGCTATCGCGACATTCTTCACGCCGTTGGATGTCACGACGGCATTTGCTGTTGGGTTCGTAATATGTGTCAGTGGATAATCCCCGTGTGAAAGAGGCTCCATCCACATCGAATAGTTGTTTGTGTTTTGAGTATTGGCATTCAAAGCACGCCCGCGCACCTTATTCATAGAAAGGGATGACATTCTGTTGGTGTAAATAATACTAAATGAATTATATATATTTTATATATTTTTATTCGTATTATTTTGACATATTTGTTGTTACAGACGCAGCAGACGGGTCATCAAACCATCCTTTATTCGACGATGATACGAATGATAACGAAACTGTTATTATTATAAACATAAATAATAATATTAACAATCGTATGAACCAGTCATTTCGAACAGGTGACGAGTGTATAACGGTTGGTGTTACATCAGATACTCGTGGATTGTTTGTAATTGCTAAAAGTTTATCATAATTCGTGTATATTCCAGAGGATACTACTTTTTGTTCAGGATATATTGATTTTGGTAGTGATATTGACTTCGACATTGATGTCGTAAAGCTCGATGGAGTATATGTATATAGAGATGTATAAGATGGTGTAGACCAAGGAATTGATGGTGTGGACGCGGGTGGCGGCGTAGGTGTGGACGCGGGTGGTGGCGTAGGTGTGGACGCGGGTGGCGGCGTAGGTGTGGACGCAGGTGCGGGTGGAGGCGTAGGTGTGGACGCAGGTGGAGGCGTCGGTGTGGACGCGGACGAACCGGTTATTAATACAACATTGACATTTGAAGCACCATATAAAGATACATTAGTTCCTTCAGTTATTCCTAACCTAGATAATAATGACACAGATGATAGATATAATGTCAACAATCCGGCGTTATGATATTGTCTTGGAGAAACAGGGGCAAATACCGGTGAGTTATAATCAAGCACAGACACTGGTGAAAACGCAGTAGATGCAACTGAAGTAATTGTATCAGGAAAAGTTATTGAAGTTAATGATTGTGTTCCTGCAAAACAATTCGCACCAATCGTTTCAACACCCGCCGGTATTACAATAGAATTAAGACTTATACATCGAAAAAACATAGAGGATTCTAAATTTTTTAAATTTATACCTTGTTGAAATATTACACTTTCTAATTTGATACATATTGCAAAACAGCCAGCCATTTCAGTTACACTATTCGGAATAGTTATTGTTCGTAAATTAACACAAAATCCAAAAGCACCAAATTCTATTTTTATCAATGAACTCGGAAGAGTAATGGACTGTAATTGTTTACATAGAACAAACGCCATATCGTGTATCTCGGTTACGGTATTTGGTAATGATACTGAAGTTAATGACTCGCAATATGCAAATGTAGAAGTAGGTATTATAGTCACACTATCAGGAATCATTATTGAAGATAAACTGGAACAATTCCAAAATATTTTACCAGTTGTTTGAAATTTGATAGTATTTGACAGACGAACCGTATTAAGTTTAGAACAATCACGAAAACAACTTTCATTCAACGTAACCGGTGAACCGTCCGGAGAATTTGGAAAATTAAGTGTGACTAAACTTGTACATCCACTAAATACAAACGACCCATATATAGAGGTTTGATTTGATAGAGTAATAGTAATAAGATTATTACATTTAGCGAACCCATATGTAGAAATCGCCCTGATATTGTCTGGTATTGTTATTCTTGTTAATCCACTCGCATTGGCGAATGCCCCAAACCAAATAAATTGCGAACTATTATTCGGTATTATTGCTTCTTTTAAGTATGAGGTATTCATAAATGATAAAAAATTTATTCGTGTAACAGATTGTGGTATTGTATATGTTTCAGCGGTTTTACCAGGTGGATATGTGTATAATATTTTACTGGATTTTGAAAACAAAACACCATTTTCTGAATAAAATTGTTGGTTTGCCTGATCCACAGTAACGCTTGTTAGTTTTGGTAAGTTTGAAAACAATAATCCTGTTTGTTTAAAATATGTTTCGATCGCTGTCGAGGTTGGCTGTTCGAAAATTGGATTATTCGTATAAAACGGTATATCGCATCCTACCATTATTTCTATGGATATGACTTGGCTTTCTTTATTGTTAAATATTGAAGCAATATGTTGTCGGGTTGTAACGGTTGAACTTGTATAATCTGCTCCTCTTTTATATATCGCAGTTCCGTCATCAAAAGTTATTTTAAATGTATTATTTAGGTCGTCAGTAGCAACATCGCCCATTATATTATATATTGTTACGAAATGAATTATTTCGAAATAACTCATTTCATTTCATTGTCGTGCCTCACAACAACGACCACGCCCCCTTATTAAAAGGAGCAATCACGATATCGTTAATTTTGTTTCGCATCTCCTGGACACGTGCCTCGTGAAGCGGGTCGAGCATCTTCCCTGCCTCGTAATTCTGTATGCTCGACATCAACTTTGACGACGCTGGGTTAATATCCGGTTTCGGCCCGTAACAATTGACGCCCACCTTCATCGCGGCGTTCTCCATATACCCGCCGTTGATTCCCGGCCTGCCGCAACTGTTTTTCTTCGTGGGGTCTGTGCTCTTCTGAAGTTCTTCCCAGGTCGATTTTTGTGTCGGGTAAAGTATCATCTGGTTATCCGACCATCCATACGAACACCATTCCGCGCCGGATTTATGTGCTTCTTCGATTTGGTCGATATTCGCGAGTGTCGCTCCATACGCCGAACATAACGCCTTGGCATTGTCGTAATCATATACATTTGCCGGAATATGGAAGACTTGTTTTCGCATTTTGAGAGATGGCCCAGTTCCTAAATCGCCGCTGCTGCCGTTGCCTACACCATCCGGTTCAGCAGGAACAGATTGAGAGATTACGATTTCCGGCTTGGTCGATAGCAGATTCGATATTTCGGTTGTAATATTTGTATGAAAGAAATACTGGAAACCGTTCACGATGACAATCACGATAAAAATCGCCCACAGAAAAATCTCCAAGATAGACACATTTGCCGTTAAAGCGTTCTCTCGAGAGTCGGACTCGGAGCCGTTGCCGTTGCCATTGCCGCCGGCTAAAGCATTTATGACAAAATAAACCATTCCAATAACGACGATGATTAAAACAACAACACGGAAACTAATATATTGGTCAATTTTACCATCCACCCATTCAAATATACTGCTCACTTGGTTCAGTCCGGCGACTTCAACCCGCGGATTACCTCCGGCGGTAACCGGCTTCGCGAGAGATGATGACATAAATAATTAAATAAATGATTATAAGAATGAATGCGCGAATATAACTATATATTGCTGGTATAATATTACTACGCCTTTGGTTGTTGTTTCCGATAAAACAAGCAATACGGCAGATTACTAGTGATTGTATCGTTATTCATTTCTACCTGTTTTACATTCTCATCGTTGAACATATACCAAGCATTACTCGCGGTGCGAATCGTCGCGGTATAATGCCCACTTTTACTAAAATTCCCGTGATGATTACATACCGCGTATAAGTCGTAGATGTAGCTATCGCGTTTATAGCCATTTACGAATGAACTGAGATTGAGGTCACGAACCGGTATATCGACGGGAATTGTCACTTTGGTTGGGCCGCGGTCGGTAAATTGGACGCGTTTCAGGTCGATAATCATAATATTCGGTAAACTCCAATACATCATACCGCGTTTTACATTCTGGTATTGGTTGGTCGTGTCATTAAACCACGCGTTTTCGCCCTCCATCACTTCACCGGCACAATAATGCTGAAAACAATCGAATAATGTCGGGACGCGCGTTTTTCCGGTTCCAGGGATTTCGACTATCGGGATAGAGAGAGAAATAATCGAAAACGGCTCTGGCGAAATGCTTAATATCTTTGCCGGGTCGTTGATATCGGTTATGACTGACATCTGGATTCCGTAAAATAGATTCAACATTTCCGAGTAGTTTTTGGTATACATTTGACGCATCATCTCGTAGCATTTACGCCCGACAATATCTTTGTCTGTATTGACGCTTCCGGTTATCGTCATATTCACTTCTCTCGAGAGAGCGATATGGAACGAGTCGAGCATAAACACCAGGAACTCTTGGACATCGTTCTGCGCATACTGCGTAAATATCTCTTGGTTTTTAAGACGAGCAATCTGCTTCATTGTTGCCATAAACCCCCCCGGCGATACAATACAATTTTCGCTCCACATCAGTGTGCGGAGTTTGTCCCATTCGCTCAATAAAACCGCGTCGGGTTTCTTTGTTAAGCGTTTCTTATACTTTTCGTCGTTTAAGAACCGGTTGAGTTCGTAGGTATGTGATAATGCTTGAAGACACGAATTCGCGAAACACGTATTACCTAAATTCGTTAGCCCGGTGATGCCTTTATTTACGAAATCGGGAAAACGCGGTTGTTCCATTGACCGGCCTCGTGTATATAAACTTTGTTATTGGATAGTATCATCTTTTTAGGTTTAAGTATTGTATTGTATTATGTGTGCCGAGAGATACGCGGATAAATGGATATAGAAAGTAATCGAATATATATTCATATCTCATCCTGGAATGAATAGAAGAAACAACCGATTGCGTGAAGACGGTGGTGGCGGCGGCGGATACAGCGATGGTCACGGCAACGGCAATGTCGGCGGCAATGTCGGCAATGTCATCGACGACCACGAGAGATTTATCTTGAACCAGTATTATAATGCCGTCGAGGACGAACAAATTTATATCGATGAATACACATCACTCATTTATCGATACAATGATTTTATTGTAAATACGAATACAATGTTTGTGCGTATGGAACAAACATTGCGAGAGAGTATAACGCGGTCGATTGTTCGACAGTCGTATTATCACCAGCAATCGGATGAAATACGAGAACGAATGAGACGGCGTGGTGGGGTGCACGGGCGAAGTCAGCCACTCGTGGCACCGGCATCGGCTCCGCATGTTGCTCCAGCTGCGCCGCCAGCAGAAGAAGCCGCCGCCGCCGCCGCGGCAGCAGTCGGCGCGAATCGTTTCGGTGATGTATTACCTCGACTTATTTCAAGATATATTACAGCAGACCACGACCGTGCTCGTGATTATCGCGGAAGTAATAATATATTTTCGATGTTATATACAATACCGGCTGTCGCAGTCGCAGGGGCAGGCATCGGTGCTGGGGCTGCTGGTGCAGCGATACGAAATAACGACAATGCCCCTACCAATCATCAAATTCAACGTGCTACACATAATACGGTATTTTCGAATATTATTTCCCCGATGAATGCAACTTGTCCTATCTCCCGCGACGAATTTAATGATACAAGTGAAATCACGATGATACGAGGTTGTAATCATATATTCAATCGCGACTCGTTGAGTGAATGGTTTACGCGTCACTCGACTTGTCCAATGTGTAGACAAGATATTCGCCAGTATCGTCCAGACCGTTTTTTACACCCGGACACGATGTCTGCCATTGTGCACGCGCCCGCACCCGCCGTCGCGAACCGCAATCTCACGATTGACCACGCCGACGACGAACATATCACATTCTCATTTGATATACCTCTAGAAACCAACAATAATAATAATGATGCCATTTACAATGATATTATAAACACTGTCCGTCAAATGGTGCGAAATACGACGGACGCAGACGCAGACGCAGACGCAGACGCAGACGCCGACGCAGACGACATTATGGAGGTCGATTAAAAATAGATAATGTTTCCGTTATTTCATCATTTCCTTTTCGCACCGCCACCGAAGAAATCGGTAATTGCCCGATTTCCTTTATTTAAGTTGTCCGCTTTTACTAGAAACTCATCGAATAACAGAGATTTCACCTCCTTATGCCGCATCTCTGTTATTTTCTTCTCGCGTTTTACCGGGTCGTCGATTGTAGACGCAACAGTTTCTACTGCGTCCAAGAAGCGACCCTTCTTCTTTTGAAATGCTGGCAAGTCTTCCAAGACCAACGCGAATAATTGCTGAACTGGTTTCATAATCTGGTTCGTGATATAGAACGAATAATTCAACTGTAGCTTATTTGTCTGAATATAATCCGGGTGCTCGATTTTGTCGCCTTGAAGTGCTCCCTTTGCGTCATTGTGTATATAAGCATACGGGATGCGGTCGCCAGTATTCGGTTTATTACCAGGGTCACGCACACCCATTCTATCCGCCAAAACCTTATGCGCGATTTGCTGCGGGTTCTTATAATCCGACCGAAGTGATTTCGTGATGATGAGTTTTTCGATGGGGCATTTCTGGTCAATCATGTATTGGAGTTTCTCGCGAAGGAATGCAATGGCGCGGCCTATTTTATCTTCTTTTGTAACAGTATCGTCATCCTTCATAAGTGTATCAATGATGCCACCATAAATTTCCTTCACGATTGGAGCATTATCGCGGCGTTTGAGCACAATACCCATACTCTTTACCTTACCCTTATTCGGGTTCTGCTCATAATACCTACCCACATATCCTTTCTTGCGGAGGAGCGCGAAGGGGCAAATCGTCTTCTCATAGACCCATCCGTGCGGTGCCTTCAAGAATTTCGATGAATAATCACCCACTTGCTTCGCGAGTTCGATTGTGATAGCAATCGCGTCCTTTCCGCGGATGGGCACGCCTTCTGGTGTCGAGAGATTGAATGTGAAGAATACACTGTCCGTGTCGCCATAGATATACTCCGCTCTGGAATGAACAATAGGATATGTGGGGTGTGATGTCGGGAGAAGAATATCGCCATATGCCTCTTCTACCACGCGACGAGCATATGTCAGGAGTTTGCGGCCCGTCGCCGTAGTGGACGCCGCCACATCCACCTCGTAGAATGTGCTCGTCTTTGCTCCACACTGTCCGTATAATGAATTCGCGGTCACCTTATAACCAAGCTGGCGTTTGTCGAGAATATTCGCCATAAATGGGTCGGTCTGTTTCTCCGCGAGTTTGCGCGTCGTCTTACGGGCGAGAAGTAGTTCTTCCAGAATGGCGGGCATAATTCCCTTTTCGCCTTCCGGGAATTGCGCGAACCGGCACACTTTTGTCCCGCATTTCACTTTCACAGCAGCCGCCGCCGTCTTCGTCGCGGATTTTGGTCGCGTCCATCGATATGTGTCATATGTAATATCCACATACTTATATCCGGGCAGGTTATCGTAGCATTGTTCGCCCGTCTCACGGATAAGATTGCCATCATTGTCGTATTCCTTCGTCCATACTTTACTATCGTGCGAGAGATTTTCGCTAATCATCGACGAAGGATACAATGACGAATAATCATTACACGCGACAGGATTATCGAGGTAGAGACCGCATTTCGGCGGAAGAACAATCGCGCCTTCGTAGCCGGATTCGCTGCGGTCTTTGTCGATGACTGGCATAAGTGTATTCTTCTCGCGACACTTCATCGCGACATAACTCGTGAGTTTGATGCCTTGGCCACGCATTACGAGGAAACTGATAGGAACACTACAGATTTTCGCCATCTCCGTGTATCCCGTGAGAATATCGATTTTGTTCATGAGATGATGGACGAGGTTACAATCCTGAATACAGTATTTCGCGATGACGGCTCGTTCGCGAGGGCCTTCATTCGTCATCCGGAAAATATCTTGCGGCGATACATCGTCTTTGGCGAGACCCCACTTCACCATACTTTTCATATCGGGTGTTGCTGCTCCGTCGACGGTAAAACTGCCCGTGGCAACCGCAACGACCTTGAACTTCTGTCCGTCTTTGTATAAGTCCGTCGAATGATTCGTCTGTTCGAATTTCACGAAATTCCCGACTTCAAGACCGAGCAAGTTTCCGGATATAACGCGGGTCGTGTCTGTCGCTGTGTCATATTCAACGCTCTTTACTGCGTCGCCGATGAAATAACTGGATACATCGTCTAACTTATAGGACGAGAGATTGAAATCGCGGCGCAGATAATTGTAGACATCGATTTGAAGACGACCTGTCATTTTGATGTAATGAAGGTCATATTGACCACTGGCAAGTGCGATTTTGGTTTGTTCAATCGCGACATTATCCGCTGTGATTTCGGTGTTTGGATTTACGAAGCCGCCGCCGCCGCCACCGCCAGCACCCCCGCCGCCGGCATTCGCACACAATTCATCACGATTCCGCGAAAGTTTCAAGAATTCCTCGTAGCATCCAGTCTCCACCGCACGCCGAAACATGAACTGGTAGTCAAAACCAAAGATGTTATACCCAATAATAATATCCGGGTTTTCCTTCTGGATAAGACGCGTCCAGGCGACCAACACATCTGCTTCAGTAGTGTATGTTTCTACTTCAGAATTCGGGACTTCGTCATCGAGACGGTCACACGTATCAAGCACGATACAGTTATTCAAGTAAGGGCGGTTGCCGTTTTGTCCGTATTTCACAAAAGTAGAACCGATGAAAGTCACTTTGTCGCCTTCGACTTTCGGGAAGACGGAACCGAGTGTATCACTGACGATTTTTATTCTTTCTTCGCGGCCGTGTTTTCGGTTATTGAGAAGGGTTGCTAGTTTTACAGAGAGGTCGGTTGATGTGGATGAGCGGTTAGATGTATACACTTCACCGTCGTCGTCGTCGTCGGAACTGCCACCGTCGCCGTCACTGTCGTCGTCTCCTGCGTCGCTATTATCGCTAGCATCAGCAGCAGCAGCAGCAGCAGCGGCGGCCTTCTTCTCAGCCGCTTTTGCCGCTTCCTTTTTCGCAGTCGCCGCCATTTGAAGGAATATGTGCTCAATCGTATTTTCTTGTGCTACAATATCCTGTTTGATGAGATGCCGAAGCTCCTTCGACAATACCAACCGACATAACCGAGACATATCCGCCTCCTTGGGGCGGCGTTTCGGATAAATAGTCTCGATGCCTGGATATTTCACGCGGGTTTGATACGAATACTGAAATGCTGTATAAATCATATGGGTTAGTTCATCGTCGGTAATTTCATCTCCGCCGGCGTGCTTTGCAATGACTGCATCCACGATATTTGTCGCCAGCTTCTTATATGATTTTACGGGAATCGGGAAATCGCCGTGACTGCTGCTGGCTTCAATATCAAAACTACAAATTTTATACGGAACGACGGTCTCTTTCTCGTTCTGGGGAATGATGTCTTCAAATGACAGCCGGTATTCATACTGACAAGTCGTCGTGTATTTTTCGATAAGTCGCGTCTTCTTCGTGGAGAATGTCACCCAGCCAGAGGGGCTGATTTTCTGGATATGGAAGAAACGCAGGACGGGCGGGATATTGGCCTCATAGATATACGTATTGGTCTTGGTCGTCGGATTCGCGTGTTCGAAAATGTATCCATCAGGTTTGAGCACACGTGTCTTTCCGTCACGCGGGGTGAATATGTCGCAATACCACAGGTTCTTCACGCGGTTCATCACGGTTGTATTCTTGAACACGAGAAGAACGAACTTGTGGTTCTTTCCGCCATCGAACCCGTAGAGTTTGCGCTTCTCCACGATTTCGCATTTTTCCGTGATAATACTGTTTTCGTAGTATTTGCTCTTTAAGTTCTTTTTGATGTCGCGGATAAACGCGGATTTGGTGGCATTGGTCCAATGGTCGGCAACCTTGACATAGAAGAATGGGTGATAATCATCTACGAAGATGGAACAGGTTTCGCCTTGTTCATTGATGCCAAACATCTGGATTCGAAATTCGTTGGAGTCGACGGTGGGGCGATGATTGCGGCCGCCCCCGCCGCCGCCGCCAGAGCCATCGGACGCGACAGAACAGCTATCACTGCCGCTACCGCCACTGCTGCCACCGCCGCTATCTGATGCGGATGAATGTGTATTTGTCTCAGGAATACAGTCATATACATTGAAGTCGATAAGACGAAACGATTGGGTGTTGTCGTCTTTCGCCGTCGGGGCGGCTGCTGCCGCTTTCTTCACAATCTTGAATTTTCGCATCGTTCTTTAGTGTTACTGTCTCGTTGTGTTTAACTTTTCTTACTTCAATTTTATACCGGGTCATACCAGGAATAAAATTTTATTGTCTAAATTTTAGTTACTTACTTCCGGTCGCACGATGATGCTTTGCCTTTCATCCCCTCCGCCGTCTTTTTGTTATATTTTGCCGGGTTGGTAAGAATTTCCATTGCTCCAATGATACAAATGATAAAGTAGGCGATAATCAACCACGAAACCCATTGATACTCGTTGCATGTCTTATTCGCCAACCAAACGAAGAATATGGAAATCACGATATTTGATAATATAACCGCCAAATGAAAACCTACTAAATATGTATCGAGGATGTTAATAATGACCACGAGGGTCAAAACAATCGAAGCAAGCGGGCATACCGCGACATTCGGGAGCATCGCTAAATGAAGTGTTGTTTGTAATATAAGAAAATATTATTTATTTACCGTAAATAAGCAGGTATCTTCGCACTATTCTGTCGTCTGTGCGGGAAGGGTGTCGGTATTCTTGTATCAACCCTCTTATTATGGTTGCGTTTCATTTCATTGTGAAATTGCTTTAATGTCGCCCGATGAAAGTGGTTGAATTTGGGTCGCGCCTTCCGGGTTAACGCGTGTAATGAATGTTTATTAATGCCGGTTGGGTTTGGGTTTGGCTGTGCCCCTTTGCGAGACAACGCGAAATCCGGGTTCATGACGACCCATTTGAGCATTTCGGAATATACGCGGTCTTTGGAATACTCTAAACCACGTGTTCCTTTACTCACATACATAATCAACGGAACACCTTGGATATCTTTAGGTATATATTTGATACTGTTAAGAACTGGGTCATTTGCTTCCATATTAACAACTCGAATATTCGCGATGGTAAGGACACACCCCGGTTTTTTACATCGGTAATTATTCTTTAGTTCGTGGGTTAAACGCGTCCACTCGGCTTTCATATTCTGGCAATGCCCGCACCAATCCGCGTAGATTTTTACGAGAAGTCCGTGTGTCTCTGGATTATCGTGTGCTCGTTTTGCGGCAGCATTGAATTTCTCGATGTTATGGTTCTCTTTGACATCGATTACTTCTATCATTTTTCTTTGATTATATATAATAGAAGTAGAATTAAAGTAGTTGTAATGTTTCGGGCGTATAAAAAAGTGATTGATAGGTATCTCTGTTCCAGCATGGTTGCTGAAGCAATGGTAAAACGCGGAGATGAACTAGGGGTATTAAAGATCATAACAACACTTAGACCGATGATATATATTATTATCGTCGCGTTATTCCTGATTGGAGCATATATTACATATAAAACCCCGTCGAAGGCGGTTCTCCCAGAAGGATTTGTCAGTATAGAGCCAGACGCACAGGTCGCAAATAAGTTACGAACGGAAGGGTTCAATAATGCCGCCGATGCCGCAGCCGATGCCGCTGGCAGTATAAATATAAACCGATGCCCGAATATTCTGGTTCAACACGGAAGCGACATCTTCCTCTATAATTCGAAAGTGGATAAAGTCCCCGGTGTAAACCCCATTCGCTTCAAGAGTTTAGAAGATTACTCCGAATTTATGGACTGGCTCAAGGGTCGCGGTATTCGTTGCCCTGTTCTTTTCTTACAGTATTCGTATGACGCGCAAGGAAATCCGGTATACAAAATGCGTCCGTCACCAACCGACTTACAAGGCGGTCTTTCTCCCAATGTGCCATACTCGCCTGCTCCGGCAGCACTCGTCCAGATGATGGACGCGTCTCGTGATAATCCGCCATTTAATAACCAGATGTATGACGGGTATGACCCACTGAACTTCAACATCGGTGATTATACCGCTCAGGACGCAGCATTCCGAGAGAAAGAACTTACGATGAAGTATAGCGATAATCCGATGGATTCAAATTGGGGTGGTATTCGATACTCCGAGTCCGTTGTCGACTCCGGAGCATATATCGAGAGAACACGGCCGGATGCCGCGAGGTCAGATACTTCAGCGCTGGTTCCAATGAAGATTCCTCAAACAAACGAGAAATACCGGAGCGCGAGATACACCGGTGATTCGGTGTCGCGGGGACGAGGCAAAGATGTTGAACTTGGTAAGGCGCGGAGACCAGACCAGTAATGTAAATGATACATCATAACTCGTATAAACCGATATTATGTATTCTTATAATCTTATAGCTGAATGATGGCAAATTCGCAGCAACACCCCGAAGAGATTGAATGTTTTCGGACTCCTGGCGAAGGAAGATTTTCGCCGGACAAGTGTTATGAATATACCTATGCTACACGAAAGTCGTGGGAGTATATTCCGGAACTGGGACGGCAGGATTGGCGGTATTTTACAAATAAAGGGTTTACATATGCCGGGAAGTGGCTACGAAACGACCGAAACGGATGGAGAGACAGCGGGGATTGTTGGGAGGTTTTTCGCAGCAACGGCGACGGCAACGGCCACGGCGAGACAATCGTATATTGGGATTATGCCGCTACACTATGCTGGAGAGAATGTCGCTGCTACGACGACGATGACAACGAGGTTCGCACGGTTACACGAACTATAATGGACGAAATGATTACGGCGATTGAAGAGAATGTATCGATTGTTCCAACTGTTGGTGAGAGTGATGGAGGTGGGGGGGAGAAAGCACCAGCCCCGAACTCGAATTGGTCTCTCTTTGAATGTATTTTCGGACTACCCTGTAAAACTGGATTACTTGACAACGCGGAAATAACTACGATGGAATGTAAATATCGGGTTCATGCAAATATTGCCGAATTCTGGTGCTTTATTACTTCGTTTTTTTATGGCAGTAGTCTACTTCTTTATATCGTGAAGGAAGAAGACTGGTTTGACGAGTGGCGTGCGGCGGCAGGATGGCCAGGATATATCCATTTTTCGATTGGAATATCGGTCATTGTAATGATTTGTTCATCTGTTTATCACGCGTGTATCATAGAACTCGCTGGGCGTATTGATTGCTTCTTCGCGTCGTTTATGTGTGCGTCGGCGACGATGACGGTTTTCGGGGTGGATATAATCACACAAATCGGTGTATTGCTATTATTTGGTGTGATACATTTGAACGCACGACGATATATTACACGGTTTGCAATGATTATAATGACTTTCGTATTTCCATTCAGTTTACTTTCGTATACGCGGATGAAATCGTATTATGGCGGCATTCTACTTACAATGGTATTGACGGGAGTTGCTTGTTTTATGCTCGACAGAATGGGAGTTGCACCACTACATTCGGTTTGGCATGTTCTTAGTGGCACGGCAGTTGCTATAACGCTCTATTATACTGTCGTGAATGGGATGGTGGGGTGGTGAGAATATTGTTCGATAACGAATTATAACTCTTTGTATGGATGAGAAGAATGAACCCGCAGCGAAGCCCGAGTAAAAAGGAGTGGAGCAACTGCAAGGTTGCGCAACGACTTTTTACGAGGAACAGCGCAACGACTTTTTACGAGGAATCGATATACCGCGTGCAATCTTCCAATGTCACCTTGAACTTATTCATCGTATTCAATTCATTCATATGCCGAATGATGTCTTCCATTTTCCCTTCGCCGTGGACTTCCCGAGAGACATTCTTGAGAGAATTCACGATTTTAGCATTGACCCACTCGTCCATATTCTCAATGATTTTACTGTAATGACTGTAATGCGAGTCCATATTCAATGATTTATGTGTTTTACGTGCAAGTTCTTCCTGACGCTTTGCAATGGTAATAATATCGCCATCATTCTCATCATCGAGCGGATTATCCCCCGATTTTTTCTTCGACTTTTGATTGGTAAGACCTTCAATCATCCCGATGTGATTACGGAAAATATACTGGATAGCGACAAGGGCGATGATGAGGAATATGCCTAAAACGATGTATTTAGCAAGTGTATCAGTATTATCAGAGTTCATTATTGTTTGTTTGATTATTATATATACATATGATAGAGTATTTATAATAAAATACTATTCGATTGAGGAATGGACGATGACGCAGATGCTGATCAAACAGACCCGCGACATAGAAATGTAATCCGTTATGATGTCATTGGAATGATGATATTCATATTAAGTGCTATATTTCACGACCCCATACACGACTTCGGGTTAACAATCGAACGAATGGCTAAAATCGTATTATATATCGACGATATGATTGCACGATTAAATGGAGCACCAGGAATGAACCTTGTTGTAGGTGGCGGTTCTAATTTCGACGAGATGGTTGGCGGTGTTCTTAGGACTCATCGAAAAAATGGATCTCGTCGGGGGAAAAAAACATCAAGCCAAGGCAGTCGGCACCGACGAAATAATAAACCAACACATAATCGATCCAAAGTATTACCCAGTTATTATACCGATAACTTTGTTTCATCACTGCCTATGACAAATCCAAATCCATATATCCGTAGATATTCCCTTTATTCTGCTGCTGCTAGTAGTCTACATCCAGGAAATAATATAGGTTTGGAATTACTCGTCCAAGTAAATCGTTTGATATATTCATTAAAATTATCTGTTGTTCAAACAGTAATGAAGTTCGCCGCTACTGGTGAAGGTGGACTAGATCAAGGCGTAATACTCGACTCTATATATAATGTCATATTAGAAGTTCAAGAAAGTGAACGAGACAATAGTTCAGAATTTACATTGGAACAATTTCGAATAACTAAGGTTAAATGCGTGTTTATTCTTGAAAGTATGCATACATTGTTAACTCGTATGAGCTTTAGAGGCGATGAACCCCGTGAACGTAGAATGGAAACGGATACCCAAAGGTATAAAAGAGAACAACAACCGTTTCGATGGTTGAACTTATTCAATGGGTCACTGTTTGATGATATTATGCGTGTTATCGCCGTTGGTTATTTGACTGGATTACAGACCCCCCCAAATATAGGAGAGTTATATCGTATATTTCGAGGTCGGGTGCAGATGCAATACGGTGGAAATTCGAGCAAACCTTATAACAGAATAATGTCTGGTGGAGCAAAAATGATTCTCTCATCATTTCGCGGTTATGAAGATGATAAAACAAATGAATTGGTTGGAATGATAAACGTGTGGAACCAACTGCAACAACAACAACCACCAGATGAAAGAGCGTATTTGAATTATTATGAAACGATATTGGATCCTCCAGAATTGAACCGAACCACCGACACGCGACTCGTTCGAAAAATACACACAGAAAGGTTTGGTGACTTGAAACAGATGTTTCAAAGACTTAGAGAAAGGGACCGTTTGAGAGGTGATCCACACCACCGCAGCTCGAGATTTACCGTACAACTCTTGGCAGATCCGACAACTTATAAGAATGTCGTCGATGACTTTATGACGAAAGTAAAATCTGATTTTGATAGTTTGATTGCAGAAGATGAATTGGCAAGAGCAGAGGCCGACGCCCGAGATGCAGCACGCCCACTGGCACGACCCCAGCGACAAGCTGTTTATAATATATCGCATCTCATTGCAAAAAAAGGTTTGATGTATTCTCAGAGTGAATTTCAAGCCCTAACTAACCTTCTAGATGGTGGTGAACTTGAAACGCAAACATTACAATTGTTACCGAACCTTAGACAGTTTTTGCCTATTGCGAGTGGGTATGTTGATAGTATATTACAAAGTCCACTGGTATTACCACTACCAGGACCTCTTGTCGACGGTATAAATTTTACTGACTATATGGAAAAAGATAAATATACTACTTTACTCTTTCAGTTGTATTTACTTGGGTTAATACACCAACACGGTATAAATGGGAATACAGGAGGATTACCGGATATTGACTCGCGGTTGGCAGCAAATATTGTTCTAAAATTGGCGACTCCGGAACATGTGAGCCGGTATCGGGCGATGGGATACGAATATCTCGATCCGCGTGAGTCGGTTGCTTTATTTCAGCATATTGCAAGACAACCCAATGAATATAATGTAATGGATAATGGTATACCTAGTGAACTAAAAGGATATTTTGTTAGGTCTACTTTGTGTAATATTCCAGCGAGAGTTGACCCAGCAGCCGGGTTTGGTGGTTGCACACAGAATAATCAAGAATTTGGTAGCATGACTATGTTTGTTACAGATTTGGAAGGAAGAAATATATATTTTACGAAGCATATTTATTATCCGAATAGAAACACAGTAACAATTGTATTTGCGATTTCCCTTAGTGATGGAACAGTAATAAGTGATACGATTATCCCTGATATTGACTTAAGTAAAGCACCAAACGAATTATCAGCAAATAAAGTTATGAAAGACGCAATACAAAAAATAATCGATATGTGGAAAAATAATGGTCTTATAATGGACGCCGCCGCCTTATGGCGAATATTAGAACAACCGGATAATTTTAAAGAGTTAATGAAAATTATTACGAAGAAAGGGCATGGCGATATCGACCAAGAAAATTCGGCTCTCGCACCGAACGCGGGTTGGGATAATTTTCCTGGAGGTAGATGGTTAATAAGACATATGTTATTCGGTGCTGGAGACCGTCCGTCTTGGTCTCGAGCAGTCAACAATACGAAATTTGCTCTTGGTCCTAACTTATTTCGTGAGGGCAAAAGTATTATGTCATATACAAATGGAACTAATTCGCATACAGTCGCACACCGTGATTGTATTGCACCAGTGATTCTAGCAGGAATACAGCGAGTACGACAAGGAACAGTAGGAGAACTACGACCGAGAGCAATAGTAGCAAGAGGACCACCGGCAGCACCGGCAGCACCGGCAGCACCGGCAGCAAGAGGTCAATCAGCCGCAAGATCAGACGCAAGAGCACCACTATCAGCAGCAAGAGGTCGTTCACATGTTCGAGGAAGAAGAGCGGAAGTAAGAAATAGTTTACTGAAAGTATACCGAGAAGAAGACGAAGACGAAGACGAAGACCGTCCCCGTTCCCGTGAAGACCGTTCCCGTTCCTCAGGAAGAGGCGGCAGTAAGACACACCGTCGTTTATATAAGGATTACACACGATATACCCGGAAAAAATCCAGTGCTCGAAGATAGATAACATTTGATTATCACGATAAAAAATAACAAAGTTTTTCTATCGTGGCTTTTCCGATTCCGCGTTTTCCGTCGGTGGCAGTGGCACTGTTTATGTCTGTAAAACACGCGGACACGTGCTTGAGTTTGTTCTTATTCATTGGAACGGGAACGGGGACGGAGACGGGGACGGAGACGGGGACGGAGACGGAGACGGGTGGCGGCGATATTTCCGGCGAGAGGCTTTCTTCGTAGTCATCGATTTTCCGGCGTAAATCCGCCAAAAACTCGTAAATCGACCCGCCGTATTTCGAGAGAATGGCTGCCGCCACTTTCGGGCTCACTCCTGGCACTTGAGACAGCATAATCTCTCCGATATTCTCTCGCGTAATGTAATCCCGCTTCTCTTTCTTCGCCGCGACCTCACTATACGTATCTTCTTGGGTCACGGGAGCAACACCGTCCTTCGCCAATTTATCCGCGAAATGAAGAATAAAATCGGCAGTTTCACCTACATTCATCGTGCGAAATACCGAGAATCCCTTATAATACATCAATGAAACCATCGCACTTTGAAGTGCGGTCTTTGTAATCTGGGTATGTCTTTCGTCATAACGTTCGAGGTCGCCTTCGATGATATACACGATATTGTGGGGTGCGAAACCGGTGGCAGCAGCCATCTCTAATAACCGAAAGGATTGCTCTTTATACCGTCCATCGCGAATACTGGCGGCAAGATCTGCGAGTGTCTTTCTCTCGAACACCACGACGGATGAAGCAGGATTGGTTGTTGAACTTGCGATGATGATATCGCCAATTGGCAATCTCTCGGATTTGATTTCGTGGACAGCGAGAGCGAGAGCGAGAGGTTTCTTCGGCTTCGACGAAGTGGTCGCCTTTTTTGGAAGAGGCACTTTCATTGTCATACCATCACCGAGGTCCATAATATAATGGTCGGGGGTGGTGGTGGTAATCGGCACGGCGGTAGATGCCGGCTTGATGATTTCTAGTAATTCTCTCTCTCGGCAATCTATTGTAATAATCATTACGGCGTCGGTGTAATACATAACAATATACTTATGCGTTTATGTTGTTATATCTCGGCATCCGCCGCCACCACACCATCCCGCAACCACA
>RGCF01000481.1 GCA_009919265.1 Bacteroidota bacterium
TCATATTTGATATATGATATATTTGATAACTTATGTAAGCCGTCGGTATTATTCGGCATAATCGACGTGGCTAATTCGTCACGACAAATCAGTCGTTTCATTCCATCCGCAAATTGAAGAATATTTTTATCGCCAATCGTATAAAAATTACTTCGGTCAATTGTAAGTCCAAATTGTTTGGCGCGTTCGTTGATAAGATTATCCTCACCGCCCCACGCCCAGAAGTTCGGGAACCCATTAATTCTCTCGAAATCAACACCTCGTATCGAGAATATTCCGCCAAGTGCGAATTGAAACCCATAGAAATGTTTCACAACACCATATTCAGTATGATAGTTTAATATATTTTTGTCGTAAGGAAGCGTGTCGATGTCATTAAAAATAAAAATAATGTCTTTGTAATGATTCGGAAATGCTTCTTTTAATGCTAAAAATCCGATATTTTTCATAGCCCCTCGATTAAAAGGGCGTTTATCATTTTGATGAATAAAGTAAAATCGCCAATCTTCGCGAGGTATATCTTCCATTATTTTGTAGATATATGTGCTGAAGAATACACGATGAGGTTCGCGGTCACGGTAAGGCACGATAAACACATATTTTGGAACGATTAAAGATGTTTCGGTTTCGGAATCGACAGTACTCATTTGAACAAATACGATACGATACGATACGATACGATACGAGTATAGTTTGTGAGTATAATATAGACGCATAAGAAAAATGGGATAATATAACGGACGATAATCACACTACTCCCACCGCATTTCATTCTTCAATTTCCATCATTTTGGAGTATATTTATCAATAATCATCTTTGGAATAAGTCTCTCGCGCATATCGTATAATTTTTTATAGCATTTGTTGATGGTAACTTCGCTCATATCACTAATACGATTGACATCCTTTTTTGTGATGGGAAGGTGACACATACAGGCCACAAAGTAGATGATTCCAGACGCGATACTATGAGGCGTATTTTCGGGAATTAAGTTTTGCTTTTCGATCATCACCGCGATGAACTGGCATAACTTAGTGAGTTCGTCATTGATGGAAAGACGACTACAATATCTCTCGATGAATGCTTCTGGTTTTGTTTTACAGAAGTTCGTTTTCTCAGAATTATCTAAATTCGATTCAAGTTCATTAATAATGCTCACAGCGTTTTTACAACCTTTTGTAGCACTTGTATTATCGAGATTGAAAATGTTGGCGATTTCTTTGGGTGTGCGAGGACAGTTATGAATTTTACACGCGATGTAGATGGACGCACCTACGACACCGTCGCGATTTAAACTTCGGAATGTTTTATGTTCGGAAATGCGTTTATGAACACGAAGTGCTTCGTCAATAATCATCTTGGAAATCCCTTTATTCTGCGCAAGGGTTGTGATTTTCTGAAACATATCATATTGGGCTTTCTCTCGATACGGCATCGATTGCCATTCTGTATAACGACGGATTTTCATCATATCTTGCGAGTAAGAACCGCCTTCGCACATCACCTTACAACCATAAGATGATTCTTTCAGTAGCGGATTTACTGGCATACCACATCGTGTTGGGTCGTTGTTTTGATTATCATCGGCGCCGTAATAACGCCATTCGGCACTTTGGTCGAG
>RGCF01000482.1 GCA_009919265.1 Bacteroidota bacterium
AATTCTAAATACAATCCTCTATTATATACCGAATATGGTATTCCTATCTTTATAAAAAGATTTTCTATTCTATCCAATCGTTCAAGTCTATCCATTGGAGTATTCCATTTAGTTGAAAAATTTACACCATTGATATATTCAATCCATTCTTTTTCTTCATCTCTCCAACGAGTTAATAACGGGCCATGTATTAAGAACGCAGAACAAGTTAAGATTTCCGCCATACAATCGTGATATTCTTCAATAAAGTCCATAGTTCTTTGAAAATCCTCTTCACCTTCATTTAAATACCCAATAATCAACTGCATTGCAAATTGCATTGGATATTCGTTTTCACTATTAATAATACGAACATTTTCGAATATTTCTTTTACACCTTCCGTATTAGTATATTTCTTCATATGTCGAAGGACTGGTTCGGACGCTGATTCAAATCCTGTAATCATTTTCATCAATCCTGCCTTACGATATAATCTCATAGTATCTAAATCTCTCATAGTGGATTGTAGTCTCATATTTCCACCCCATGTGATTTTTAAATCGTTTTCTATAATCTTTTCACAAAATTCTTTTAACCACTTTGGATTACCATTAATAATAGAATCGTGACAAAAGAAATTAGTCTCACCTTTGGAAACCCAATACTTAATTTCATCAAGTACATTATCTACATTACGATATCTAAACTCAGGAATATAATCAGGCACCGAACAGAATGAACATCTATAAGGACATCCTCTACTCATTACCAACGGAACATTGTGTTGATATGTTGATTTGTAATAGTAGTTATCTTCCAAAGAACTATAATCTGGATAAGGTAGAGAATCCATATCAATATTTGGACGAGGCCTATTATGTATGAATACTCCATTTAATTGCCAAATCAATCCATTAATTTTCATAAGGGATTCTTCTGACCAATCCGATTTAAGTATTTCAACAAATGTCATTTCACCATCACCTCTACTAATTCCATCTATAAATGTATATTCTTTTGTTCTATAATTTGAATTAGGTAATCTACCAAAGTCTAATACCTCAACACCATTACCACCAAACAATATCTTTACTTCCGGATATTTTTCTTTTATTAATTTTGCAATTGCAAGGGATGCATCTATATTGCCATCGATAATACTAAATCCTAAAAATCCAGGTTTTGCTTTTTCAATGTATCTACCAACAAAACCATATGCAATATCAAATATTTGTTGATGATTGTATAATAGATGAAACTTACCTTGTTTTGAGAATGTATTGAATAAATTAAAAAACTCACCCTGTTTATCCGGTGGGTTTAAAAAGAAATAATCAATAACTGGGTCAATGATTTGTACCTTTAAATCTGGATGAAATTTATCTACATATGATTTTAAACCAACGATGCCGGAATAGTAACCTGATTCGTTAATATTAGGTACTTGCATCAAAAGACAATCCTTTTCAGTAATATCTTCAAAATGGAATTTATGTTCTAATTTAATTTTAGAATGTTTTGCTCTTTCGGTTTGACGGATATATTGTAATAAGTCCACCTTTAAGTCAAATACTTCTCTATTACTTTCGATTTGGTCTCCCAAACGGGTTTCTACCTTTTCGGTTTGGTCGGTTGAATCTA
>RGCF01000483.1 GCA_009919265.1 Bacteroidota bacterium
AATCAGGTAAATTTAATGTTGATTTTGCCTTTTTCTGAGAAGTTTGATATTGTACATATCGTTCTCGTGTAGGAACTTGCTGAATAAGACCATATACTCTATTTACAAGTATAATATAATCATCTGTTTCTAAAGGTGCAAAAAGTCTATCTGCTAATTCCTTAGACGTTGTATAAATAAGTTTTTTCATTTCATTATCAAATTCTGCAGGATCATCTATACCACCTAGAGGTCCAATTAAATCATCAATTTGATCCATTGTAATTGTATCTTTATCTACAAGTTCAGATCGACCTATCATAGGGCGACCGTTATCGTCAAATTCTAAATGTGTATCGTATTCTAATTCACTGATGGGTTGTCCGCAGTTACGACAAATATAATACCCCTGGAATTGTCCTCCACCAAAGTTTAACTGAATGTCTTTATTCAAGGCTGCTACATCTCCAGGTCTTAGGTATTGATAGATTTGTAAGAGTTCGTGCATACACAATAAATTGTGATCACCCGCATTACACTTTACCCAATTATCCTCTTTCTGACCCTGAAATGTAATTAAAAATTTGGCAAGTAAAGCAAATCTCTGATTCTCATCCTTTACCTTTCGAATCATTGCCAGCGGTTTCACATGAGAACAAGAAATAGGTTCAGGAGGCTCACCTGCAAACTCTATACGCTGCTTTTTTAATTGAATATCTCGTAATGTTTTCAAATACTCCTCACGCGCATATTTCATACGTGATCGTGTTAAGGCAGCTGGTTGATTTGCTAATTGTGCCATTGCAAGTTCCTGGTGATTTTTTAAAAGAAGACCAACCATGGCTACATCTGAATTTGCAAATCCAGGCATTTGTTCCTTTATAGCTGTCTGGATGTCCTTTAATAAGGGTTCCTCCGAAAGTTTCTCAATCATTGATACACCATTGGAAACCATTTGAATTCCTTGAACCGCAGGAGGTTGTGTAACATGTTGAGATAATAAATCGCGCTGTGATATAATAGCATTTAGAATTTGATTTTGTGTTTCTTTAATTATTTCATTCAAAGCATCCTGTTGATCAATTGTCCATTCACGATCTCTCATTCCCAATAAAACCTGGATGGGCCATATATCACCCATACCTTCAGCTCTGAAGCCCATTGATTTTATATAATCACGCAGAGATATATTTCCTAAATTTCCACCATCTACACTTACCACAAATGGCTGTGTTGAAGATGGAATATCTGTTATTTCTCCAATATCACTAATTATTTTCTTCATACTCAAAAATTCTTTTTGACCATCTGCTATATCAAAAATAAGCGATTCGTGTCTAAGAGTATTCAAAGATGATGCCTGAGACAAAGGAAATAAAACATAAGATAAGACAACCGCTTCTTCACCAAGTTGTATAATCTGAGATTTTACTCTAAGTGCCTTGAGGCCACGTAATAATGACATCGATACTTCAGATACATTGTCAGACGATAAATATGCATCTTTTTTACTAGGTAAATAACGAGGGTATCCAGGTACATTTGCCTCTGGTTCAGGTGCCTTTCTACGGAATACTTCTTCATCTCTTTGAAATGCTATTTTTTGCTGATGGGAACCTGTATCTTTCCATGTTGATACATA
>RGCF01000484.1 GCA_009919265.1 Bacteroidota bacterium
AAAGGATAACAATCCATTCAATCATCTTCTTAACGCTTACTCGTATTATAATAGGTTTCTCTAAGCCGCATACTCCAGCTTCTCATTGATCCAATACTGGGGGGCAAAGCCCCCTCACTTAACAACCCCAAGCCCTACACCCATCGGGTGTCATCTTACTTTCTGTTGGACAAGATACATCACATCTGCGAGGATCTGTCCAGATATTTTGCCGGGGAGGCTCTGTAGGACCCTTGTATCTATCCTGTTTCGTTGAGTTATTAAAGAGGCGAGGTGATCTATCCCAATTACGCTGGTCTGCCTCGGCCCTACAGTGATATGTTCCAGCTCTTAAGAGGGCTTGTGGCATAGATATTTCCTCTACGAAACGGGAAGGTGGCTTTGCAGATTGTGGGACTAACATTCTATCCACATACATATCTCCATTCTGAGGAGGTTCATATTGCTTGTCATCACATGTTCCTAGAGGTCTATCTAGACGTCTTAGTAAACTTTCCTTGTCCACTGCTCTAAGATAACGATCAGGAGGATAGACTTCTCCTCCTTGAGGAAAAACCATATCATCTGCAATATCAGGAGCCTTTTGTCCTGCAGCACTTGTCCTATATTCCAAGCAAACCTTGGTATAAGGGCGAAAATCAACAGGCAATGGAACCAAAGATGTAGGGACTGAACGTTTATAAATCATTGTTGGATCCCAGTGAGAATTCAGACACACTGGTGGAAAGAAAGGAGTTGTCTGAGATCCTTGAATAGGATATTGTTCGGTGGAACTTCCTTTCTCAAAAGGTGTTCCCATGGGATTCATAGGTGTTACTGAAGATGACATCTCTGACCTAGTTTAGAATTTTATATATAGAATTTATTAAGCACTAGCAGTAACCGACTCAACTATCTGAACAGATCCAGACCATTCACAATCACTGTTATTTAACAAGACACCCGAAGAATTATACCAACTAAAACTTAACTTATCTAATTTACCAACTGGGGGATTAAATGTAACTGGACTTTGAACAAATGTCGTTGCAAAGGAACCAAATGAATTTAACATGAGCTTTGAATTATATAATCCACTTTGAGCAGTTGTATCCTGTGTCTGAGAAAAATTCTCAGGCTGACTAATATCCATCTTATTCATACCGTATTCTTCATTTAATCTTAGAAAAATAGCATCATCCAGTAACTTGAAAAATGAAGTTGCCCTCTGAACTGTATTATATGGTGTATCTGTGAAGGCAAACCCTAAATTATAACCCATGCCATACTGCTCTATACCAGCATTTGAAGGTGTTGCACATGTTGAAAAGGGTATTTTAAATTCAACTGGATCTGTTGTCCTATTACGATTTGCTAGATAAGGTGGCAAAATATTTTTCAAATCACCTGTAATTAAGTTAGCTACAGCTACATTACTTAGACCCGTGACAGTGCTTAGAATTGCTGAATTTTTTATATTTGCTGAATTAATAGCATTATATTGGTTTAAAAAATCTCCAAAATTAACGGATGATATATTTGAACCAGAAAACCCTGGAACACCTGTGGCTCCATAGATTTGGTTTGTGCTAAATGCTCTATTGAATAATGTAAGATATGCTTTATAATCCGGATTTACAT
>RGCF01000485.1 GCA_009919265.1 Bacteroidota bacterium
AAAAATTGAAATGATTTTTCAGATATACTCCTGACTACAGTGAAACTCTATATTCATACATACATACATCGTTAGAGAACAAAATGATTGAATACGGATTGTCAGTATCTTTAAATACCACCCCAAGGCCTAATACTCCTACTGAAGACGACAATACATCATTGACTTGGGCACCTCGAAAGAGGCACAGCGTTTCCACGGCTCTTGCCGATGATGACACGCAAGAAGAAGAAGAAAGCATTTCACCGCGCGTCTTGTTCAGAGAAGCAGAAGACGAAATACCGGCGATTGCTCGTCGTTTAGACTTTGATGATTCGACGGCGGCAGGAGGTGAAGGGGTGACAATGGAAATATCATCATTTAGAACAGTGAGTCAAGGCAATACTACTATTACTGCCGAGTTCGAGTTCGAGGAGGAGGAAGAGGAAAGTATCGGTGATTGTGGCGTTTGTTATTCACAACTTCCGTTGCGTGCAAATCATATCTTTACATTATGCGGCCATTTATTCTGCGTTCGTTGTTTATTGAAATGGTGGGATACAAATACGACCTGTCCATTGTGTCGAGCAGAAATATTTATGGAAGACGACTCCGCCCCCATCATCGACCCCATTCCCGACAATCAGAGCGATAATGAGGAAATTTGGATTCGCCGTGAGATATGGAATGGTCGTTGGCCTCCTCCTCCTCCAGCCGCCGCTCCTGCAGCTTCCGCCGACGCCGACGCCGACGCCGACGCCGACGCCGACGCTACCGCCGACGCTGACGCTGACACTGACACTGACGAAAACGACAATACCACCACTAGCAGCGACGATGACGAACCACAGATGCAACAAGGCCCAAGAACGCAAATGAACCTCTATCTATATCAGGAACTCGAATGGAACTGGTCTATCTATTCGGCAGAGTCCGATGATAGAGTCATTCCGTATTTAACTCCGGGTGAAATATTCGGGCTTCGCGAAAACCGTGAAATTGCGATAACCCTCTTCGCTCGTTCGCGTTTTCGCGACACTCTTCTCGAAGCAAGATACATCTTTATGGGTAGAGTATGGCAAGGAATGCGTGTCGCTCCCCGCCATTGGATAAATACAATAGCGTATGAGCAGCTAAATGAAACGCGGTTAGGGCATCCCACGATGTATGAATTTGTTATTCGGAGAGAAAGCATAATCAGCCCGGTATATGAAATCAACATTTTCGGGTTTATGAAAGATGTTGTAATTGTTGCTGTGAATGCTGCAAATGTTCACGACTATAGCGAATGGGAAAATCGTTGCGAATATGCGTTTGTTGCCGAGGTGTTTACGCCGACTGACTTTTACATTGGCAGCGACAGCAGTGACGGCAATATGGTGCGAAGTTACGGCTCTTACGACATTACGGAAGGAATTATCAACACTCACGAACTTATCATTCCTTTCTCGCAAATTCGCCGGTTGTATCGTATCAATTCACACGAACAATTGTGATGCCCGAAATTAACTTAAAGAAGCAACTCCATATACAAATGGAGAAGGAATGTGCCTCTCCTAAAAAAACCAAAACCGAAATACAAAATGTAATAGCACGAATGGCCGAGTGGTCTAAGGCGGTGGACTTAAGCCCCACTATC
>RGCF01000486.1 GCA_009919265.1 Bacteroidota bacterium
AAAACGATACCACAGTGCAAAATCAGGAATACAAATACCGTTTATTGCGAAAAAAAGCCTGTCCCCTGGTATTGTTATAATTATTTTAAACAATGCTAGTTCAGGAATTAAAGAAGCTACTGGCGGTGCGGGATATGTTATGGACGTAACTGAACAATCTTTTACAGATTTTAAAGAAAAAGTGTTGAATAAAGACGTCAATTGGACGAATGTTAAGCATATCCGTTTTGCCAATATCGTTCCAGGAACTTGGCGGAGTATTACGGGGGATGAGGACTCGGAAGTATTCAACAAAGCTATAAAAGGGTACGGAGGCTCTAGAAAACATAATCATCGCAAGCCAACCAAACGCCGCCGTAGTCGTCGTGTATATCGTAAAACCAAAAAAAACTAAATACATCGACAATACAATAAACCCGCGGATGTTTAGATTTATTGTATTGATTATAGTGGTTGTATCATTTTTACACCTTTTTTTATTGTATACCAACTATAATTCAACGAATAATGTAGCCGTTCACATGACCCAACTGGTATCCCACTACGGATTTCGCGAAGAAACACACGACATTTCCGGCGTGAAAATACATTGTGTTGTTAAGGACCCCTCCCCCCACCCGGCCACCACAGATACATCTAGGGACGTATTCGTATTCATACACGGAACCGCCAGTTCGTCTGCAGCATTTTTCGATACGATGAAGGCACTACCGTCTACAATAAAATGCGTCGCAATCGACCTACCCACATTCGGCGTAAGCGGACATATTGATATAGAAAGATATCCTACGAATGAGATGTTGTGCATAGGATACGCCGACGTTATTGGGCATACTCTTTACCAGATGGAAATCATGGAAAAGACGATTCTTGTCGCGCATTCTCTCGGCGGGTTTTTGTCGATTTATGTCGCAGACCGCTTCCCCATCAAAAAATTAGTGATGTTAAACCCGGCAGGCATTCTTCCAACACTCGGCGAATACGGATATTATTGGGCGATATTTTTCAAGACCGGTCTTCCAACGAAAGTATTTCAACTTCCAATGGTTTCAACCGAAGTGTTAACTTACCTAGCTAGGTGGTGGTGGACAGGCAAACCAAGCATTCACAACGACCCGAATATTGAATTCTGGTTATCTTTTTATGCAAACCCTGCGAATGAAGGGCATCGTATATTACAACGGTTAATTACCTTAAACCCGTTTTACTCCTACTGGAACACACCAGCGATTTCGACGCTGACTGATGTTTATAAAAAAGTTCCGACGTCAGTATGTTTCGGGGTCGATGATACGATTTGCCCATCGCACATCGGGGCATTTTTGAGGACACTTACACGGGGAGAGATTATGATTCAGAATATACAAAATGCGAATCATAATCCGTGTGTGAATACGGGGTGTATGGTGAAGGTTTTGGTGGATACATTCAACAATAGTATTACAAAACCAGAGAGAACGTGGCGTAAGAATGTCGAGAAGAATCATAAAAAAATAAATTGCCTCAAAGGATACTCTTATCTTCTATTAGATAAAACACAGCAGTCGTTTCAAAACGTCTACGATTACATCATTACGCATACAACTTGCTATCCTCCACATTCCGCGT
>RGCF01000487.1 GCA_009919265.1 Bacteroidota bacterium
TCACAGAAAGGTAGTCTATATAAATGTAGCATCTCGAACCTCTTAGAAGTCTCTGTGCCACAGGAACATCTGAACCTCACTCGCATTCTTTGGTTATATCGCTCATACGTATCCAAGATAGTTCCACCTCCTTCTGCTACTATGGATTCTAAGGCTTCCTTGGTAAATTTCATTAGAACTAGACACTAACTTCTAGCGTCAATTTTTGCCAAGGCATGGATACACCGGAGCAACTCTTACCTAATATATAACGCACATCATTAAAATAGGTCTAGGGCTAAAGAATGTGAACAAGAAACCCTATAGTACATGAGTGATCCGTTCTTCAAGATACGGCCATCCAAGCGGTCAAACCCCGAAGCCAGAACAACTCTCGATACTGTCCATCAACATTATCTTTCAAAAATAAAAGACACCAGCGAGAAAGTATCATCCTTAAAAGAAATGTATTCAAAACTTGTGAGTTCCTATAAATCTGAACAAAATGATATTGAAAAATATCAAATTGAAAAGGAACTCAAGAGTGTAAAATTAAAATTAGATGAAACGGATGAAAAGGGAGCAGTATTCGACTACTATTTACAGACTGGCGATCTTCTATTCCAGTATTATGATATCCAGGATCGCATTAATCGTGGAGCTGACAATGTAATTCATGTAGCTGATAGGGCTAGACCTGGTAGTGTATTTGAGGCTCTTGAGAATGCTTCTAAGCAAGATATTAGTGGTGTAAAGCTACAGGCTCCCTCAAACTCTTACTCGAATATGAGAGAACAGGGTGGAGATACATTGCGTAGAGATGCTTTGTTGGATCAGTATCTACAGAGAATGGATCCTCATTACAATCGACCTTCCATGCATTCCTTGAATGACACATCATTTATTTGTGATGCATGTGGTGAAGACATGAAGATTTCTATTAATGATGCAACCGTATCATGTCCTCACTGTGGTTTTCACAAACTTATATTGATGGACTCAGACAAACCATCTTATAAGGATCCGCCAAGAGAGATTTCTTATTATGCCTATAAGCGTATTAATCATTTTAATGAGTGGTTAGCACAATTCCAGGCGAAGGAAAGCACGGAAATTCCAGAAGAGGTTTTTGAAAATATCCAGGGTCAAATTAAGAAAGAGCGTATTCAGCCGTCTTCTTTGAATAGAACTAAAATCCGTGAAATCCTGAAGAAACTAAAATACAACTCATATTATGAACATGTCCCTCATATTTTATCTAGATTGAATGGTCATACTGCACCCGTCATGGATAGAGAAACGGAAGAAAAGTTGCGTTACCTCTTTAAGGAAATTCAACCTAGCTTCCAGAAGCATTGCCCTGCAGAACGCTCCAATTTCTTGTCTTACTCTTATGTCTTATACAAGCTATGTGAACTCTTGGATCTTGATGACTTTCTTCACTGTTTTCCTTTACTGAAAAACCGTGACAAACTGTATGCACAAGATAAGATTTGGGAGAAGATTTGCAAGGATTTGAAGTGGGAATTTATAAGGTCTATCTAGACCTGTACCTGCGGTTAGGTCTATCTAGACCTGTACCTGCGGTTAGGTCTATCTAGACCTGTACCTGCGGTTAGGTCTATCTA
>RGCF01000488.1 GCA_009919265.1 Bacteroidota bacterium
GACATAACCGAGCTTACTGACGTTTTCCATATCAGTCATGTTCAACTGGATCGAATTCACGAAATCCTTCATATTCATCGCATCCTTACATTTCTCGTTCAAGAACATATTCATGTTGAAGGTTGGGTTATTACAGTTGGTGATAGTATTATGACTATTGGTATTGGTATTGGTATTGGTATTGTTATTGTTATTGTGACTCGTTGGATTATTCATACAGAATTCCACCATTTTTGACTGAAGTTCTGTGTTCTGTTGTATAAGTATCATCATAGCAGACGTTAGTTCCTGATTCTTGGTAATCACTTCGAGTAAATACTGTTCGGTTGGAGTGGATGTGGTTGTGGGAGCAGCGGATGCGACATGTGGAATAGAATTTGTAACATTTTGACTATGTTGTGTATTTATACTAACTCCACACTTGGCGATATGTGTATAAGTGCTAGTGCGTGATTTATATGTGTTGTGACAATTTGGGCATGAATAACCTTGAAGTGTTTTTATAGGTGTTTTGCCTATATTACCGCCATCTAGATGCTTTTGGGTTAAAAGATGGCGTTCATAATCTCTCTTCGATCTTGTATGATAAACGCAAGGTTGGCATGTATATGTCATTTGATGTGATGGTTTTTTATACATATGGTTAAGACAAAAATCCTTCCTAAAATACGAATCGCCACGCCCCCTTCATTTCGTCCAACAACCACGCCGCCACCCAAAAAATTATCAGTCACGTATTTTTCATACTAAAAATACGAAATAAGAGCATAATGGTCACAACCCATTTTTTCGATGTTTCAAAAATCGTGTTTTAAAACTTCCACGCACAAACGCCAAAATGGACATTTATTTGGACAAGATACAAAAACCCAAATTCGCCACACCATAAAATACCTACACACATCAACATCACACCATAATATCATATCAAAGACATAAAACCGTCGGTAAATCCAAAAACACCACATAAAACCACAAAACACCATTTGCATCCCCCAAAACCGTCAATCTAAAATTCCAATCTATAAAATTCCCCATTTTGGGGGATGCAATTTTGAACGGAATATTTTTGGCGGTTTTACTTCCAACATAAAACTTTCATCGATTCTGAAATCGATGGATTTTAATTATTGTTACATAATAATGGATCCTTCTCAATCACAACCTGCTTTGCTACTTTTCGTATCACCTTATCTATATTCCCGTCCTTCTCTCCGTCAGTGACGGCCTTCGACAAGCGGAAGTAAGTTTCATTCTCTCGGGTGTTGCTATTCAAACAACGCGGGTGGGCCTTCGCCCATTCATTGACGAGGACGACATTCTTATGTTCTACCGCAAGGACCGCATTCGTCATTTTCACATGGTCTGGCCCTTCACGCTCCCACTGGTCATCTTCCTTCACATACAAGGTTTCGCGCTTAACGTCACTGCAATGAACCGGACGTTTGTATATGTCTGTTTTCTGGAGGTTGTCGATAAAGATATTTGACATGCCTTCGACATAACCGAGCTTACTGACGTTTTCCATATCAGTCATGTTCAACTGGATCGAATTCACGAAATCCTTCATATTCATCGCATCCTTACATTTCTCGTT
>RGCF01000489.1 GCA_009919265.1 Bacteroidota bacterium
TGTAATCACATTTTCATATTCGCGCAGAAGAAGATCCAGTGAATTTACTTCGTTGGTATTCTTGAAGAAGGTGTCGTGATTACCCGCGATCATATGCACGTCGATACCAAGTTCGGCAGTGCGATCGAAGAAATATTCACGACACTTCTTCAGAGTATTAAAATTTATAAACTTTCTACGATCGAAAACATCACCGAGGTGGATGATTGTTTTGATCCCCTCGCGTTCAAGATGCGGAAAGAATATATCGGTATAGAACTTTGCAAAGAAAGCATCAAACGGAATAGAGTCCGACCTTGCGCCGAAATGCGTATCCGTGATTAGTGCTACCTTCATACTTTAACCTTTTTAGTACTCTTCTCATATTCTTTTAATGCTGCGTCACAGTAATTTCGAATGTTTTCTACTGCGACCATATAGTTGTATCGAATATGAGCATTATTTGATTTGTCTCGCATCGACTCAACCATTTGTTGGACGATTGCAGGGACAGTATTTTCTCGTCCCATGTTTATCTCCTATTACTTTGCGGGAGGAGGAGTTGCCGTTGCGTTAGTAGGAACGACTTCTTCCAACTTTTCTTCAGGAGTTACCTGAGAAACTTGATCGGAAAGACGCTTAAGAACGATCTGACCTTCGCAGATCATATAGTGCTGACCATCACCAAGTTTGCTTGACTCGAGATAGATGCATCCAGCATTTTGCTTAGAGATTTCCTGAACCTGAAACTTATGTTCTGCGGCGGAACTAATGAGAGAATACGCACCAGTAGCAAACAGACCAGTAAAGATCAGCATCCAGTAGTTATCGGTGATCCACTTACCAACCGAATTCTTACGCACGATATTCTTAACAGCATTCAATTCAATCTTATCAGTCATCATATTTTTCCTTTATCACAAGAGAGAAACTCATTCTACCCTAAATCAAGAGAATTGTCAATGGTTTTTTTATCAAGATATTTCGGTCGACGTTTTGGAAGAGGATTTTTCTTTGGTTCATCTGGTTTATCAAACTCGTCAATCATATCCATCTGCTTCTTGACATAATCAATAAACTCGTTGCCATAGTCTCCAGTATCATGATCTTGCGTAATTAGATCGTGAATATCTATGTTTCGCATGTATCGATATTTGGTTTGCTGTTGGCGCTTTTCCTTTTGGATTCTACGAAGAAAGGCATAGTAGGTGATTTGTGTGAAGTACGCGAAGGGATTCTTAGACTTATCAGGATCGAAGTTGTCAATGTAAGTAATGCAGTTCTCAATACCATCTGAAATCATCTCCTCGCGATAGGTATAGTTGATGAAGTTGCTTTTGTATGCAAGGTGATTGGCAATCTTGAGGAAACATTCACCAAGATAGTTGGGCACACGTGGTTTCGCAGTCCCTGCCTCAATAGAAGCAAGAACATTATTTCTATACTTGGTAATTTCTTCCAAGAACTTTGAGTTGTCCACGTAATGGACATTATTCTTTTTGTTCTTTTTGAATGGTACTTTTTCAGTCATTAATTTCTCCATTGCATAATTTCTTATACTATATTTTTTCACTAATGTCAACTTTTTTTATTGACTTTTAGTTGTATAAA
>RGCF01000490.1 GCA_009919265.1 Bacteroidota bacterium
AGGATTTCTTCCAGGTAACGTGAGAATGTCTTGTAAGCAATACTTAACAGATATGGAAAAATTATGGATAACCTTAGAAATTCTTCCAGAGTTTGATGAACGCGTAGAGGCAAATCAACTTGTAAAGTTTGTTGAGAAAGATATTCCATTGTTTGTAATGGAAAACCATGTTAAATATAGCAAATCTACCTTAGATTGTCCTATATTATATATTCCCTTAAATGAATGTAGTAAAGTGAGTATGCTAGACTGTTATCATGTATTTGATAGTGTGTCTATTCAATCATGGTTAGATAAAAAACCTGAATGCCCAGTCTGTAAAAATAAGTCAAAAATTATTTACACATTATAGTATGCCCCCAACGCAAAAGAAATCAATCCCTAAAATCTTGAAAGACTTAACATGGCAAAGATGGATCGGCGACGACATTGCAAAAGCCAAGTGTCTCTGTTGTGGAATAAATGAAATCAAGATGAATTCTTTTCATTGTGGCCACGTTGTCTCAGAGGCAATGGGTGGTCCGACGACGGTGGACAATCTGAGACCTGTCTGTGCCACTTGCAATTTGTCTATGAAAACCCAGAATATGGAGAAGTTCAAGGGACAGCATGGATTAGGTGTAACGCCTAACTCCTTTAGAATTGAAGATGGTCATATTAGAGCATCTACAAGGCTTGGTTCTACGGACTTGTCTATTTCGGTTCCTATTTCTACGGTTGTTCAGATGGTGAAAAATTTGGTCACTACTTGAAAAAATTGAATGCCATATTTTACCATATTCGTGTACCAAAAAGATGCCTATATATATCCCTTCTGATGTTCAAACAGATACCCAGACAAGTGCATATATTCGCCAGAATTGTAATAAGAAGAATAAGGATCCTCTAGATACAGTTCTACGTGGTAAGACTATCCATGTCCCTTGGGGACATGTTAAACAGGATATTATTGACTATGAGCAAGATCCAGATGGTTTTCGTACTAGAACAAAGTATGCAAACACATGTATTGAGATTCCTATCGGCTCTCTTGTCCTCATTCCTGATGGTAAGAAGGGCCTCATAGTCCGTCTGACATCTGATGTAAAGTCAGGCGTCATGAGTTCCCTTTGTACTGCCGTTACACCTCGCAACTGTGGCCACCTCTTTGTTCGTGGTCGCAATAGATGTATTGAATGCCACAACTCCATTCAGGAAAACTTTAATCCTTCAGATCTACAGAAGATTTCTGCGCATCTGAATAATGGTTCTAATATTGAGCCATTCTGGTCTCTATATCGCGATGTAGAGATTATTGGAGAGGCTTATTATAATGGCATTGATGGCCGTTCTCTGGCTGGACCAGATTCTGCTGGAAAGTGGTCACGCTATTGGAGACTAGTTGCGTGATTTACGACGAGTGAACCGTTGGGGGGTTCTTGAGCCACCTTTCTTTTCTGTTTTTGGTTTTTTTCTATTTGTATGTAAATCATCATAAGTTAATACACGCAATCTTTTCATTGTGTTTACCATTTTAATATCGTCAGCGCTAAGTTTTAGAAATTTAGTATGTATTTCATTATCATCTCCAAAATCAATATCGACAGAAC
>RGCF01000050.1 GCA_009919265.1 Bacteroidota bacterium
GTCTGATTTAGAGAAAACACTTCGTGCGAATCACATCCTTGTGATTTTGGGTGCGATTGTTCTTGTATATGCCGTTTATACATATTCCGACCAAAAGTTTGTGATGCCCTATGAACCCCTTCAAGACAATGCTGGAGCTCGCCCACAAACCGCTCAGATTGCCGTCAGTCAGCAGTCTGCCCCGGTTGCTTCTGCTGGTTCATCTGGCTACTCGTCGGTTGATTCAATGACCGGTCCCGGTAGTGCTCCTGTCGGCGGCGGTGCAAATCTCCCTGTTGCTAATCCGTCTGACCTCCTTCCCCGTGACTCGAATAACCAGTGGGGCAGTTTGAACCCATCAGGCAGCGGTGACCTTCTCGGACAGAACCTTCTCTCCGCTACTTTCTTGACGGGTATTGATACGATTGGCAACACGATGAAGAATGCCAACCTTCAGTTGCGTTCTGAGCCTCCTAACCCTCAGTTGAATGTCGGCCCTTGGAATCAGAGCACCTTTGCCCCTGACCTGATGCGCACTCCTCTTGAGTTGGGTTCTGGTGGTCAGTAATCGCGTTACGCCGCGAACCACAATGGCGTGCATTCGGCCGCGCGCCACGGGGGTGGGGTGGGGTGAGAGTTACTCTATCCATGTCCATATCCATGTAGTAGTATATACTCTCAATAGTATATACTGCTTACTCTCATGCCGAATTTACTATCGACACTTCTCGTATTATTCATCGTTCTCGTTCTCTCGGTCATTATTATTCAAAGTGTAATCGTCCCTGCCATCGTAAATTATCAGCACGGTATTCTCAATAGCCCGGATTTCACCATCGATAAAAGTAAAATCCAAGGTCTCGGTTTATTTTCCAAGCGTATTCGCGTGAAAGGCGAGAAATTATTCGTAGCAATCGACGCGAATAAGAAAGTCACTCCTATTGGGCGTAAAATAAATCATTGTCCTGGAAAAGACGCCGACGGGATTGTTCCAACAGACTCCATATTACCGAATACCGTTCTCTCGACTGAACCGGATAAAACCACACGGGCTTGGTGGATTATTGCTGACCGGAATATCAATGTAGGCGAAGAACTAACGATGGATTATACACATACCCCCAACTTCATAAAAAAACCCGACCCGTCGTGGCGGTGTCCATTATAATCTCTCGATGGTATATACTTCTTCTTATGAAAAGTGGCAACCTTGATTTGTGCCGCTTCAAAGACATATTCGGTCGTCCGAGAGAAGGAGCACACGCTTACAGAGTATTCGATATCGCGATAGTTGATGTTGCCGCGACGGTCATCGTAGCGTATCTCATTGCTCGTATCTTCGGGCTCGCGTTCTGGAAATCTCTAGTCACACTGTTTATTGTGGGAATAATCTCTCACCGAGCGTTCTGTGTTCGAACTACAGTGGATAAGTGGTTGTTTTCTACAATACTATTTGAATTTTAGTAATACATGTATATATTATATATGTATATGTATATATGACGAGCAAAAATAAATCACATAAGAGCAAACATGACCCCGACGAAACATATGTAGTCCTCTATGTAAGTGCGCACGGTGCGGAGATGCTACCTGAAGGACGAGACCGTTTAACAAGAAGTTGTGATTTTAACTATGGTGGTACTGTTGTAATGCAAACAAAGATTAGCGGACATGCAAACATCGCGACAGAAATGTCGACTATAAGGAATAAGATTAGATTACCATCAGGGTTGAGTTTTTCAACCTACGACAATAATCCGACTGAATATACGGTTCTTTCTGGTTTGGTTCCTGCAATATATGGAAGTAAATATGGGAGTATGGACAAAAAATTTGAACGTCTGTTCGAAGGAATTAAACAACTCGGAAAAGCTTCAGACATAAATTATTCATCAACATCACCACCAATCATCGATAAAAACCCTTGTATGAATAAAAGATGGCTTTTGAGATATTTAAAAGGCGAGAATGACCGAAATACTGTATTTCCAAGGTCAAATGGGACACGACGACCATCTCGAAACCTTCTGATGAGAAAGTCAGGTGACCCTTTATATAATGCTGTAATGGCGATGCCTGGAGTATATATCCTTGATACAAATAACGGGGAGGATAGTCATTTCACATTATACGATAAAATGAGACCCGGAAAGATGAATAAAACTAACAATATAAACCAAATACAGCGTTTGAATATATTTACCACAAAAAAATATAATAATTATTGGAAAGGACGTATTGATAAATTAGATTTTACGAGCATTTCATCACAAGAGGTCTTCGATATTGATTTTGATATTACATTTTTATTTAAATTGTTGGAAGATTTGTTGAAAGATATAGGTGAAATCGTTCCTGAATTCAAGGTTCTATACGATAGTATGATAGCTATATACAATCAAAGGTTTGCCCATCAGGTTATTGAAAGTAAACGCGTTTTAAATGAAAAAAGGAAATTATACAAAGAAAAACTAAAAACAGTAAATGAACTTACTCGTCAATTAAATGATATGCAAACCGACGACCCATATAATGATAGTATTAGACAAGCTCAGTCGGTTGCCGAAGATGAATATAATATAGCGTTAGATGAGTATACACAATCAAAAAACGATAATATGATATTTGAAAATGAAGTAGCAATTGCGATGTGTAATATAATTAAAGATTCGATTCGTCAAATTGTTGACACGTTACTTACACCACCAGTTACCGATAAAGGTCGTGCACTACTAGGAATTATATTTAATTGTATAATGAAGAGTAAATTAAAAAATATATTTAAATCTGCAATATTACACGGTCGTCTGTCGTTTCAACAATTAGTAATATTATTCCGCGGCTTAAGATGTAAAAAAATATATATCGTTGACCCATCTTGTTTTACGATTGAACAAGTAAAATACTTATCGACTAGAGTCGTAGCAAATATTGAGTCGCAAGAGCTACCATCCGAGATAGATGAATATGTATCGGACGACCCCCCCGTCAGTCTTCAGTCAATACCAGAATCGTTGTTGCGTAGTTTCCAAGGACACCCACAACTAGTCGGTATCGGAGGAGGCACAATACGAAAAAAATCACGAAAACGCCGAACACGTAAAAATAGAGACACAACCCGGCGAAGAAGAAAATAAAATAAACTTTCTCTCGATATATAAATAGAAATGTTCAAAACCAGTATATTCGGATATATTATTATTATTTTCATTATTGTGGTTTGTTTAAAAATCTACCAAGAATCCGATGCATTCCAACTGAAGTGTATTGTTTCAAAAGTAGACGGGAATAAATATTGCGTGCGTGAACGCGCAAAACTGGAACTGGCGGCTGACCTTCTTGCAACTGTTACTCAGAAAATGAAAAAGGTCGTCCAGCACATGGGGGAAACTTACCCCGACCGAGAGAATGTAAAGCGTTTAGTAACAAATTTTCGTCCTGAAAAGGTAAGCGAAACATTACCAACAAGCGAATACACAGCATATAGCGAGAATAAGGGCGAGAAGCTCGCGTTTTGCGTGAATACTACGAAAAAAGGGAATAAACTTATCGACGAGAATACACTGACATTTGTAGCATTACACGAGTTGAGCCATATTATGACGGAAAGTATTGGACATAAAGACGAATTCTGGAATAATTTCAGGTTCTTGATTGATGAGGCACAGAAAATAAAGGTGTATCACCCGGAAGACTATAAGCTGAAACCGAAGGAGTATTGTGGAATGACGATTAATGACAACCCGCATTATGACAACTAGCGCGTTCGGCCGCGCGCCACCGTCCCCAAGTGCATGTGGGGGCGATAATGGGGCAATAATGACGCGGTAATGAGGCAATAATGACGCGGTAATGAGGCAATAATGACGCGGTAATGAGGCAATAATGACGCGGTAATGGGGCAATAATGACGCGGTAATGAGGCAATAATGACGCGGTAATGAGGCAATAATGTCTTCGCTACCGGTGGCGCGCGGCCGAACGCGCCCGTAAGAACACCGTATTCGGCGTCCGTCTCTCCTGTATTGCCCGAATATCCGCCGGTCGTGTAATACTCGCAATAAAATCCCGGTCGACATCTGTAATCTTGTATACATTATTACTAATCTCCCCCTCCGCGAAAAAAGACACATATTTCGGTATACTTTTATCGTCTGTCCAGCACCAAATCGCTCGTTGAATATGTTTGTATCGAAGCGACTCCCATTCTTCCATCGACTCATATTGATACATTAACGGGAAAGCAGTATCGAATTCGTATGTTTCATCTACAAAGGTGATATAAATATCGTCGATTGGAATCGACGCACTTACTTCAGGGGTCAGTAGTTGTTCGTAGATTGACGCACCTCCAATAAACCATATGTCCTCGTATTTCGTCGCGTATTTATGAACATCGGATATAGTTTTGATACATATAACGCCGGGTGTATGAATTTCGTGTGTCGCCGAAATTACAATATTATCGCGAAAAGGCAGCGGTTTAAACTCTGCTGGTATACTTTCCCACGTCTTTCGCCCCATAACAACCGCGTTATTATAAGGAAATATCGATGACCGCGTCATTTGTTGAAAAAATCGAAGGTCTCTCTCGATTTTCGCCCACGGAAGTGCGCCTTGAAAGCCGATTCCGCCGCCGCGGCAAAGGGCAACAATCATTTTAAATTCAGCGGTCGCGTCGGCGGTATGTGGAGACATCGTATCGTATACTACTTATGTATATTATTATGTTTTTATGCCTATTCGATATGATAATAAAGTTTATTCTTCTTATCATATAATAGTAATAATGGAAAACCTGGCAACGGATATTCCTATTTATAAAATATTCCACATTCGTTCGCCGGATGTTGTCCGACCTACAGAAGAATCGTCGGCGACATCGCAGCTTTCACCGATATATAATGTGATATATGTATTTTATGGAGCAGTAGAATTCACTGCCGATGAAGGCCGTATTGTGAACATCAACGACGTATTCATACAACAGCCGACAAATCCACACTTTCAAAAGATATTTAGTGAATATGAATTGTATATCATCCAGGAAAATGAAATGAAGGTGGTCTTTCTTCCCGAGAGAATTTATCCGGATGACACGATTGAAACTGTGAAAAAGAAATTCCTTTATCTTACGCGGGATAAGGTCGGATTATCCTATGCCGAGTTGTATCTCTTTTGTAAACAGGCCAAGCGAATTCATACGCAGCTCGCGTATGACCAAATCACATCAAACGGAAAGCTCGAAATGACATCCATCCGGGTTCAAAATTATTTGATGAATATTGACAATCATACAAAGGCCGCTGCTGCCCCCGTTGCTGCCACTGCCGGTGTCGCCACTGACGCGACCGCCACCACCGAATTTGCGAAGCTTGGTGCGCCTGTCGACGGTCATTACACCTATACAAATATAGCAAATTTAAAATTGGAAGAGAAACCTCGTATTATAAATATGGCATTAGGGCAAGAGACATCATTTCAATACCCGTATACAGCAAATCCGTTCGACGCAGAACACGCAGACCCCTTTTTAGAAATCCACGCGGGTGAAATAATAAATACCACGAATAAGATGGTGTTGATTGATTATGGTCTATTTATCGACAATACGATTTATTTAGTGTCAGCGGAAGACGCATTCGTATATGCAGCAGAAGCATCTAGTCAAGCGTCCAATGCTCCTGCTCTGCTGAAATTCGGTAAGCCTGTCTATGAATCGTATATCGCGGCATTATATTATCCGTATCTTGCAGCTTTTCACGACGATAAACCAATGACATCTCTCGAAAAAGGCTCAGCGGAAGCGTCAGGGGAGACGGATGTCGCCACAATTCATTCGCGGGATACACTGTTACTTCACAAGGCAAAATTATTCGAAGCGGACAAACGAATATTAAACGATAAATTTATGCAGCAGACAGCGAATATCAAGCTGCTCAATGACATCTACGAGAGACGCACGACTGAGCATAACTATATCGATAATGGAATTCGCGGTGTCGAATTTATGATACATCCGGAAACACCGTATAATCAATCTCTCGACGCGGTGTTTAAACTTATCCACTGCTCCGACTCAATTCCGTATATAAAACACAACCCCGGCAAGAAACGCGACAACATTTACAAGCTGTTTATATCGGGCATTAGCAAAAGCGGTCGTAAAATCCCGCATCTCCCCAAAGCGGATATATTTCGACTGATTAAAACCACAGCACGAAAAAAGAGTGTCGCTATTTATTTGAATTATATTTATTCGAACCCCGAGATTCCTGACCATAAAGCGACTCATATGACAATCCCTATCATCTGTGAATTCTATCCGGATGGTTCGATATATGTGAAATTATTCGCGAAATATTCATTTACGACGAGAGAAATCGAAGAGATTATTCTCGCCACTGTAAATCCGGTTCTTCGCGTCATCAAAGAGCGTGTTGAACAGGGCGGGTTCCAGATGACGCTATTTACGCGGTTACACCATCCGCAAATCGAGCTGATTAACTTGGAGCATTTCGCGCAACTACCGATTACACGAAATATCGAAATAAAGCAAATGATTAAGTGTATTTCGAGTGCTTTTAATGAAGTCGAAGGTAGTTTGAAAAAGGGAATTATCCTTCGTTACAAGCGTGTAAGTAACTATAATGATATGTCAAGCCAAGACGCGTATATCATTGAATTGATGAACAAACGACAGAGCGACAAGGACATAATCGACGGATTGAGAGATAATTACGCTCTCAGCGACCAAGAAGCAAGAAGCAAGTTGTCATCGTTTTTATCGGCACTTCAAACCCAGCAGTTTTCGCGGTTTCGTGGAGGGGCGATTCGTATAAAAAATAATCCGGGCTTCCTAACCAAAATAACGAAGGGTGCTTTTAATAATATACTTACGGTTGAAATCAGCAATATCAATAATATATTGTATTTGACGCAATTACACGCGTATATCGACTCGATTATTCGTATTTATCAAAATCCTAGCACGACGAATATTCCGTATGAAAAGATTGCTGAATTATGTATGAATGCAGATGTAGCAGCAGGAAAGTCCGCTACAGTTAGTAGAGGCGATAAAGAGGCGATGGATGTAATGGAAGAAATTGTTCCAGTGATAAAGAAATCGAACGTCGCTGCCGCTCCTGGTGCCGCTGCTCCCGCTGTTCCTGGTGCTCCTGCTGCTGCTCCTGATGTCGCTGCTCCCGCTGCTGCCGCTCCTGGTGCTTCCGCCGCCGCTCCTAGTGCTTCCGCTCCCGCTCCTAGTGCTTCCGCTCCCGCTCCAGAACCCGTTTTCGGTTTTGAGACGGAGAAAAAAAAAGAAATCGATTTGTTTGATTTATTACAAGACGACGATGACGAAGACGACGGCGACGGTGATGGCGATGGCGACGGTGGTGGTTCACAATTCGGAGGTGCCGGTGCTGCCGGTGCTGCTGCCGGTGCTGCCGCCGGTGGCGAACAAGAAGAAGACCTTTCGGATATAACCGGTATGGAGTTGGCAAACCCAAACCCATTTTCGAAGCGAATTCAAGAACGCGACCCGGTCATTCATTTGAACGAAGATGTCGGAAAATTCAACGCGTATTCGCGAAGCTGCCCGTGGAATGTGCGCCGTCAACCAGTTATTTTGACGGATGATGAAAAGGCACGAATTGACCGAGAACATCCAGGCTCATATTCACATAGTATTACCTACGGTTCAGATAAGAGCAAACAGTATCATTATATCTGCCCGCGGTATTGGAGTTTGAAGCATAATACGAGCCTTACGGAAGAAGAGGTCAAATCCGGAAAATATGGGGCGGTCATTCCGCAAAAAGCGAAAAAAATCCCGAAAGGGGCAAATGTTTTCGAATTCACAGATGATAAATATCACGTCGACGAAAAAGGGAATTATAAACAGCATTATCCGGGTTTTCTCAAGAAAGACGCACACCCCAAAGGGTTATGTGTGCCGTGTTGTTTCGCGCAATGGGACAAACCGGCACAAACCGCGCGTAGACAAGAATGTGAAGCAAAGAAATTTGAATCGGTAAGAATGGATACACCCAAGCCGGTTGCTTCCGCCGCTGCCGTCGATGCCGCCGCTGCCGTCGATGCCGCCGCTGATGCCGATGCCCCGGTCGATGCCCCGGTCGATGCCGCCGCCGCCGCCGCTGCCGCCGCCCCCGTCGTGTTTGCCCCCACTGAACAAGTCAAACTCAACGAAATGAAAGACGAACGAATTCTGAGTGCAGATAAATTTCCGCTTGAAAATAATCGTATGGGATATTTACCAACCCAACTTCAAAAGTTCCTATTCACCGACAACACGAATTGCCAGGTAAGTCTTAAAAATGCCTCAATGAAAAAAGATACACCGTGTTTCATTCGTCGCGGGGTTGAATCAAATGACCGTCAATCCTTTGTATCGGCTGTTGCGTATTATTATATGGAAAGTATTAGCACGGAAAAACAATCCGCGACACTTGTCAGTTCGGTGGCAGCTCCTTCACTCTCGACAGCAGCCAAAAGTGCCACCGCCGCTGTATCATTAGAACCACTTACAATACAAGGCGACTCCACAAAAGAAGATATACTGAAAAGGGTTACGGATACGATTAAGAAAAACGCAATGGTATTGTCGCAACGGTCGGCGTCGTCGGCGAACCCTGTGGCTGGTGCTGCCGCGGAGGAATCGGTGAAGATACCACCATCAGGTTACGAATCAGATGACCAAACCCCAGTAGCAATGACACCTCGTATATCCAATGAAGCGGCGGCGTCCGGAGCAAAAGCGTCCGTCGCTAAAAAACCCCAGGACTTCATCCCAACTATCCGAGAGATGAGGAAACTTATCATCCAATCTCTCGACATCGAAATGTTTATGATGCTCCAAAATGGAACACTCGTCGATTCATTCTACAATCCAAATAAAGAACTACTACCGGAAGAAATGCTGCTTAAGTATAAAATCTCTCGACAGCTTCCGAATGAAACCTTCCTACGGATATGTAATGCCTATGAAAACTTTATCGCGTATCTCGACGACGACTCTTCGATTATCGACCATACCTATCTATGGGATATTATCTCTCGACCGAACGAGAGATTATTCAAACACGGCAACAATATCATATTGCTTGAAATTCCGGACGACGACATCACGAATAATGTAAAAGTGATTTGCCCCACAAACGCGTATTCTGGCGAGGTATTCGACATTAATCGGAAGACGATTATCATTATGAAACGATACCAGTTCTATGAACCGATATATCTATTTGAAAGCAAGTCAAACGGAAAATTCAGTATTCTCGGTCGTTTCGCATTGAAAAGCAAGACCCTTATGCCGAAAATCAGGCACATCATAGAGACAGTGCGCGACACATATTTCGCGTATTGTCGTCTTCACGCGAGTCAACCGCGCGAGTATAAATACCGGATGAACCTTCCAGCACATATCATAGCGAAGATGGTGAGAGATGCCGGGTTTAATGTCGAGGCGCAAGTCGTTAATTTCAATGGTAAGGTCATCGGTTTACAAATCTCTCAAACAATATCGAAATTAATCAAGTCGTCCGTCGCGAAAAAACATTATGAGCGTAAATTTTGGAAGGGTGTTATTCCTACCGCTGTTTCGGCTCCGTTTGGTTCAGAGATAGCCCCGATGGTTCTAATGAATGAAGAGGAATTATGGCAAATGAGTTACCACGATACGGTCGACTTCTTAAAAGAGGTTCATCACCACGTAAAGAAAATCACGAAAAAAGACTTGTATTGTCAGCCAAAAGTCAAAGTTGTAGAAGACGGGCTCATTGTCGGTGTTATTACCGAGACAAACCAGTTTGTCCAAGTGTCGGTAGATGCCGACCCTCAATTGAACCAAAATGATGAACTGCCAACCATTACGGAAAGCAACCATCTTATCGCGGATGAAGTGGTTTCCAGAACACCTACAGCAGAAGCAGCCGATAAAACCCGCGAGAGATATGTTCGCAATATTCGCCTCGAAACAAACTTCTATAATGTGTTTCGGAATACCGCGCGTAGTGTATTGAACCGCCCGGAAAATAAGGCGGCGAAAGACGACATCGATAAAATCATAAGCTCGCCGTTTGTCATTTATACGAACAAACTTTCGCAAATCATTTCACACATGAAACGAATGTTGTCAAAGTATATCTCGTTTATTCGATATACCAAAAATACACTGAAAATGGTGGGTGAAATATCGGGGTGTATTGCCAACGACGACGAAACCTGTGGTAGGAAGAGTTATTGTTTGAAAGAGTTTGGCGGAATGTGTAAGCTTCTTCTCCCCCAACGAAACCTGATGTTCGAGGATATCGATAATGAAATCGCGTATTTCGGTAAATTGGCAGATGAAATGATACGATATGAGAGGGTAAAGCTGTTTATGTTTGAACCGACGAAATATATCTCGTTTCAAGATATAAAATACAACCTTCGAGAGAATGAAATCATTTTACTGGAGACATTTATTACACAAGAATATTTTGAAAATATGGAACCGGCTGACGCCAACCCGTATATCCATCAAACGACCTTTTATACAGTAGCACCAAGTAACGCCGGGAACCGAAGTATCCAAGGGTATGACCCAGTATATCAAAAAGATTATGTCGACCGGTATCTTGAATTAGAAACAGGCGTAAAAAGGGGAGTGAAAGAGAAACGGGTGATAGAAGGCGATGACGCTGCTCCTGATGATGCCGCCAATGTTGCAGGCGTTCCTGTGTTTCACATCAACGAAATCAACCACGTTCTTGATTTCTGTCAGGAAGTATCGAAACGCAAAATAACCGTGAAATTGCGTAATTCGTTCTTTCCGAAAATGAACACCTTTGAAATATTATTTTCGAATGAAAGCAAGGAGTGTTCGTTTGATATTATATTGACAATCGTGCGAAGTATGGCGCAACTCGCGTCAAAATGTCCAAGTGGGCATTCGTGTGTGCGTAGGAGCAGTGGCAGCGGGGTGGTGGCAATGACGGGTGTATCGAGTTCGGGTTCGGGTTCGGGAGCGGCCGCGACCGCGACCACGGCATCAGAATCACCGGTATGCGATAAATGTAAAGCAACGCTTGGATTAGGTCAGTCTGAATTCGCGTGTCGTCAATGTAACTACTTTATGTGCGATAATTGCCGTGCTCAGCATCTCGACGAATTTGAGAATATGTCCATTGCTCGGATCAAGGATATTCTTGTAACTGAATATGCCAAACTCTCGGCACTCGGTTTAGACAAGAAACTGACAATGATAATGAACGGATATGGTATGAAACAATATGCAGATATCGTAAATGACGGGCGTGCAACACTCGCCCAAATCATCCAAAGTGAGAACTATTTTTTAACAAATATCGACATATGGCTTATTGCGTTGTATTTCAAAATTCCGATGGTATTTGTATCGCAGGGGTTATTAAGCGAAAATGGGAAAAACTATATGGTATTATATGGCGATGAGATGACGGAGAGTTACTTCTTTATACAACCGTTCCAAGTAGTTCAAGACATTCCATCGCGGTTCGGATTAATTGAGGTGAAATTAAATGACGAGACATCTCTATTGAAAATTCCACTTCAGTTTGTTTCCCCTGAACTACAGGAGTTAATACGAACGGATGACGACAATCGTGTTTCTCTCGAAGACTATATCCACACATTCAAGCTTGCCAATATCAAGCAAAAGAAACGGGTATTTTCAATCGTCGATAAACAATAATAACTAGAAGATATATAGGAAATAATGAATTCAACACCGCAATTATATGTTACAGCTGATTTGATACGAAATACTACACTGGCACAGAAGCTACAGCAGCGACAGCAGCGACAGCAACCAGAGCAGCTACCATCCACAGATGTATTTGAAATACCTGATTTGCCTTTTATTACGCCGAATATTGATGCGAACGCGAATTATATCAAGTCAATCAATCACAAAGCAATGACCCAGGTGATGAATGAAGTCGCCAACCAACGACAAAAAACCCCATCCATCACCACGAAACAAACCGACGTGTCTATCCAAGTCCCGAAACAGCCAACATCGACAACACAAGTAGAGACTACCTCTGTCAAAAAAAACACATCAAAAAATACATTCAATAAGAAAGTCATTGTTGAAGATGAAGACAAAGAAAGTGCGATTGATTATGACGATGATGACCCTGAAATAAAAAAAACAAAACTTTCGCTATTTCAATTTACAAAAGATATCACATTCAACTTAATCTTCGCGATTCCATTCCTCCAAAAGGCACGGTTAAATGCAATGTTGAGAGAACCGAATTTAGCAATAAATCAAATCGAGCGAATTTTCGATGAATTTAAAGACCGGTTGTCTCAATTTGAACTAGAGTCACTTAAGAAGTATGTATGTGAGGATGGAATTCGCGACCAATTAAACTACATATTGGAAACTGGTTTCAATAAAATATTATCAGATGGAGTGATTGACATCAATGACGCCCCGCAATTCAATCAGCTGGTTTATTATATTATCAAATCATTTAACGAAATCAATAATGGTAAGGTATATCGGTTTTATGTATCGCGTGAACACGTAATGCTGCTTCTTCACTTTGTTCTCAAGTCGGTATTTACGCTTACGCTAAAGGGTCAAGAAGAACAGATGGCGATAGGATTATTGGATACAAGCTTCAAACTCGTCCAATTGGATGTATTGCCGATTATATCAAAACGGTGGTATCATAAATTTAGGATATGTAATTCGGCAAAACGCATCGAAGATATTATCGATTAATATTTAGGGATTTCTTTTTCTTGAAAAGAACTTAAAGATATTTTCTTTGTATAGTATGAGAAGGATTCCTTTCTCAACATTACCCCCCCCATCATCTATAACAACGATATAATTAATACACTCTTCAATTCAATTATCGTCACAAACTTTATGACTTGTTATCATATTACCCACTTGAAATGATACACAATGGTCCGCGTTGTGATGATTATCTGCTTAAAATGTCTTGAATTTTAGAGATGCTAATTATGTCTTTACTACCGGTGTAGCTCAGCGGCAGAGCATCTAAAAACGTCGTTTGTTACTTTTTTTACTAGTTCCGCAAGGAATAGGTCCGTTCTACGAATGATTATCGCCTTATAAGCGGAAGGTCGTAGGATCGAAACCTACCGCCGGTATTGTCAAGCTGGACGCTATAAACGCAGCATATTTCGTTTCATATTTCGTTTAACATTTCATTTTAGGATAATTGTTTTACCGGGGTGGCGCAGAGGGAGCGCGCGGGGCTCATAACTCCGAGGACATAGGATCGAGACCTATCTCCGGTATTGTCAAGCTGGACGCTATAAACGCAGCACTTCACTTCACTTCATTTTGCCGGCATGGCGCAGAGGCAGCGCGCGGGGCTCATAACTCCGAGGTCACTCGATCGAAACGGGTTGCCGGAATTGTCTTACTGATAGACGCTATAAACGCAGCACTTCATTTCATTTCACCGGCATGGCGCAGGGGCAGCGCGCGGGGCTCATAACTCCGAGGTCACTCGATCGAAACGGGTTGCCGGTATTGTCAAGCTGGACGCTATAAACGCAGCACTTATTTAGACTAAACCACTTCCACGGCGGACGTTTTATCGTCTGACATCTACTTTACTGGCATCTCGTCGGTCCGAAAGTCAGATGGTTATCTTCTTTATCATTAAAAGAACGATGTGGGATCGATACCTACAGGTGGTAATTGTCAAGCTGGACGCTATAAACGCAGCACTTCCATTCTAGGAAATTTGTTTCACCGGCATGGCGCAGCGGCAGCGCGCGGGGCTCATAACTCCGAGGACACTCGATCGAAACGAGTTGCCGGTAAAAAAAATCATATAAACACGTGTTGTTTATATTATTTAACATACAGACACATCATGGAGGGACAGAATCAGCGTGTCGAACAAATGAAGGCAGTCCAGGCCGAAGCACTGGAATTATTTACACGTAAGAATGCCGATTACGGCGATGCATTCGCGAAATATGGTGTCATCGGCGTTCTCATGCGAATCGAAGATAAAATCCAACGGTCAATGTCGATTACCAAGACTGGTGTGAATCTAGTCAGCGACGAAGGCATTCGAGACACCCTCATTGATTTACACAATTATGCGGCAATGGCATTGATGTTAATGAACGAATGAACGAACGCATTCAAAAGAGACTTAAAAACAAGTTCAGTTAGTTATATGGGTATGACCGCATATATGCGGTTGTATTCCACGCGGTTTACGCTCCTTTAGCTCAGTTGGTTATAGAGCACGGATCTTATGAGTCCGGGGTCACGGGTTCGAGCCCCGTAAGGAACAGGAGCAAAATGTTTATTTCTTTCTTTTACACACGAAAATTAAAATACTAATATTATATATAACAACTATTCGTATTTATGGCAAAATCATCGCGTAAGACGCGCGGTCAAAAGTCATCGCGTCGACAGCGCCGCAGCACTCGCAGCACCCGCCGCAGCACTCGCAGCAGCACTCGCAGCACCCGCCGCCCTCTCCAAAGCGGTGGATGAGGCCAGGCCCCCACCCCCACTACTACGAATTAATTTCGTGATATATCAACCCAATACTATCGTGGTGAAGCGGTATCTATAAACTGAAACACAGAGAGATACATTGCTGATTTGATAGTAGTAATATTTAGTATATCGATAATATAGTAAATATTTGGATAATGTCATTTTTATTCAATGACCCTGCCTCGGGAGGGAAACCGCATAGACCGAGAAAAAGACCGCGTCCAAAACCCGGGTTTGATGAAAAAGGAAACCCGTTGCCGATTCGCGACCCGAACGGAGGAAAACCGAGTTGCCCCTCTGGGTTTATCATAAATAATGATTTTAGTCCATTTGACCCAATCAATCCACCGTATCGTTGTAAAGTAGATAAAGACCCACCTGATATCGATTATGAAAAAGCAGGCCAAAAACAATTAAGGGTAAAAGAACAGGAGTCTATTGAAGCGGAAGTTGAGGTGTTTGCCGAAGAAACAAAAAAAGTCACGGCTGCTGAAGTAAAAAAAGATGCACATAAAGATGTGAAGGCGTCAGAAGAAGCAGCGGCCAAACGACAAAGAAAATACGGTTTCAGTGGAGGGACAGCGACACGTAAGCGTTCACGAAAACGGGCAAAATTATTTACAAAAAATAAGCGACATTTCTCAAGTTACCGCCGCTACCTCCGTCGCCGTCGCAGCAGCAGCAGCAGCAGTTAAACGAACATTACTATATTTCTAAAACCCGATATCATAATCATCATCCACTTTTCCAAGTCGAACCTTCTTCACATTATCAACGCACGACTGAATTGCCAGCTTCGGAATGCCGCACTTATCTGTATCCAAGCCCACCGACGAATTCGCCTTAAACGCCGCGTCGATTTCTTCATTTGTATCGGTATGACGATACTCTACCGCTTCTTGTTTCATCATTTCGTCAATATTCACGAGAACTTGAAATGCACTTGTTCCATAATACCCTTCTTGACCACACATCACATTCGCGGAAATACCACGCATCGGGTCCAGTTCCGCGTGACGAGCCGCCTTCAAGAACATCTCCGGCGTTTCTTCAAATGACGCTTTTGCGATTGGACCGATATCATCACTATTGATGCCGTGACGGAATATGGATATCATTGACGATGAAACCGTCATACGGTCGCAGAGCAGCGATACGTGATGATAGTTAATCGGCGAATCGTCGAATACTTCCGCTAGTTCATTATAAATTGCCTGTCGCGCGGCCTCGATACCGAAGACACGATATACTTCTTGGATGTCATTACTTACTGTGCGTTTTGCGTCGATATAATCCAGACCGAGCATATGAACCAAATTTGTGCCAGTCGTATCGAGAACCCAGCTGTCTTTCTTCGTATAAATACCGTCGGACTTTGTAAGCGTATTTTTGATTTTACGCAGCATCACTTTCTTAATTCCTTTCACGCCACGCAGCACAATATTGTTTAATAACTGGTCTTGAAACGATTTAATCATATAGATATGGTCGGATTGGTCGAGAGGGTTTTGTTTATGTCCGGCACCGCCGCCGCCGCCGAACCCGCCGCCACCACCAGACTTCTTATTTTGCACAATATTTTCCATACGAAGGCGAAAGATGAGATTGTCATCATTATAATCTGAAAACGCACACGACACTTCGTAGCCATAACTATTCTTAATTGCAAAGTGAATATCATCCATCGTGAGTTTCTTATCCAACATCGCCTCAGGGTCAATCTTAATCCTGATAATCCACTTGGACTTCGCTCCCGCCGCCGCCGCCGCCGACACTGACGCTGACGCTGCTGCTCCTCCCGACGCCGACCCAGGCACATCAGGAACGCCGGCTGTTGCTGCCACCGCTGAATCACGCACACATTCTTCGATGAGTTTTTCAAATTCTTGATATTGCGACATCACAGCACGGTCTTGTTCGACAAGCGTATTCAAATCATCCGGGTCAAAGCAGACTTCAACACTTTCGACGACTTCCGCCAACTTCGTATGTTCGATAAGCGGAATGAACTCTTGAACGCGTTCCGGAGTGCTTTCGTCATCTTCCTTGAAATAGACGGTAATCGACGGATTCTTCGGGTTCTCAGACAGCGACAGGATTTCTTCAATACGAGGAACACCGCGGGTCGCGTTCGATTTGGAAGCAACACCAGCAGAGTGAAATGTATTCAATGTGAGTTGTGTCGTAGGTTCGCCGATACTCTGTGCTGACACCATACCCACCATCTCTCCAGGCGCTACAATCGACCGTTTATATTGAAGGTTAATCACGCTAATCAGAATAGACAAGGCGGCGCGATTGAAACGCTTCACTAAAAGCAGCTCCTTGGGCGACAAATAATAGTAATACATAACGCGGAATAGAAGGGTGGGTGGCGTGTAATACAAATTCTCGAGCTGGCGAAATCCGGCTGAAATCATATCCATCGCTTCCAAGGGTGTAATATCCACCATCGAATTCTGGTTGATTTGCTGTTGTGCCTGGACATTATTGATGATGTGTGTAAATGAAACCGGCATCTGGACATTCTTGTTATCGAGGCGATTAAACACGCGTTCAATAATCAGGTCACGCATTTCAATCATTTCGTCGATGGTTTCGCGGATTTTCTTCATCGTGGCGGCCTTCTCCTTCTTCATCTTCGCGTATGCCGTCTTCGTAAAGGCGGTCACCGCACTTTCTTGTGTATCACTGGAATTATCAAGTGGAATGTGGAAATGTGCGTAGATTTCATCGAGGCTCATCGCCACGAGCGGGAGTGTCTGGTTCTCGACTTTAATCGTATCGATGCCATCGTCGCCATAAGCGAACTGGATAATGCGTTGTTTGCCGTTGCGGACAGTCATATCGTATTCGACCTTCAAATCTTCCATACCTTTGATAAGACGGCGCTGGATATATCCTGTGGTTGACGTATCGCGGACTTGAAGACCGTTCGCTAGACCAAAGTTAAGTGTCTTGGGAATAGTCAAGTCATACATCTTTGGATGGAGCGCGGGGTCAACCATCGTAATCTCAACAATTTCGTCTAGGATGACATCATTGAGGGTGCGAACTTCCGCACTCACGGTAGTAGATGCGAGTTTGTCTGTCCAGATGATTGATTTCATTTTGCGATTTTTCTCTGGATGAAGGATTTCAATTTGCTCTGAAAATCGTTGTGCGTATACTCCATCAATCCTGAGAATAGAATACCAACATCCTGGATTATCATCAATGAACGACACAGTTGCGTGAATATTTAAACGAGAGCAGATAAACGCCAAGTCTTCTACAAGTCGAATATCGCCTGATGTAACTTCGATGGATGTTTCAGAAACAGATGCATGCTTTGAAAAGTAGCTAGTAATAAAGCCTTTGATATACGCCTTACTAGCAATATACGCCTCATTTGGAATTTCATTGTCAATTGTTTCACCCACAATCTTACCTCGTTCAAAGTCGGCGTCTGTGTCCGAACCGGCATCGTCAGCCGAGTAATAATCACACACGTCCTTCGCAACAGGAACAAAGTCACCAACCTTGATTTCTTCTGTGTATTTCTCACGGAACTGCTCGAGCTCTTCATTCCATACAAGAAGCGACTTATTCGCGGTAACAGTGACATAACGACCGGCCTTTGTCTTGATTTTGAATAGTTTCTCGCCAGGGTCGTGACGCGTAACTGCTGTGATAGTCTCCCAAGATACATTTCCATCATAATCCATTGTAACAATCTTGATTGGGTGAGTCAATTCCAAGTATTCCATATTCTGCTCGGTCATATATATAATCTTGTTATCAATGTTGCTTGACTTATGATTGTCTAAGTGTGTATCAATCCATTCACCAATCTTGACATATTTGGGAACTTCATTTTCAACAATAACAATTGGCGTCTCCCAAGTAACAGATTTAACGGCAGTGTCAATCAAACCGATACGACCACCCATCGCGTGGAAGAAGAGTTCCTCCGGCGACAACCCCGAAATAAACGAACTCTCGATGAACCCGCGTGCCAGTGGCCCATCATCAAACTTATTGAAATGCGGCAGCGTGCGACTGTCGAACCCGTAGGAAATACGCTTGCCTTCAATCGC
>RGCF01000491.1 GCA_009919265.1 Bacteroidota bacterium
TCACAAAACATTTGAATATGACAACAACAAATTACACAATCAGAATTGAGAACGAGAAGTTCGGGAAGCTATTACACGAGACATTCGTGGATGCCATTCAATTCAAGTTATTTTTGAAGATGGTTCAAGGTTGCCTTGAGTTGAAAAACGATTTAACGTTTTTTAATGGAAGTGATTTTCTTATTCACATTCCACACAAATATTTGATGAATTCAGTTATTGTTACATCAACAAATGAATATAGTTTAGTTGACCATATGAGAAGTAAAGTAGAAGCGTTAGTCACAAAAGAAGTTAAGTAATGAAAAAAATATTCTTTATTCTGTTATTTTTACCAATCACAGAAATTTGTGCTCAATGGATAGGGACAAGAAGTTCTTGTAATGTTACTTGTATGTCTGAAGGTTATAATCCAGCATCCGGTCACGTAATATGGGGTGACAAAGGAACTTACGGAGCAGGTCTTACATTTGCTTTAGAAGGAGAAGTGATTGTTGGTGGAGAAATATCAACATTTAATGGACCTATTGCAAGACCAAAAACAGGTGTGGTTGAAAATCCGTCCTATTCTGTATGTGGAATTGTTGGAGGTCAGTTCAATCCTCTTTGTTTATCCATACGAGCAGGTCTTGGTCAATACTCAAGAGTAACGGCAAATGGGAGTAATCAAGGTGGTCCGAGAAAACTTTTAATTGGTGGTTATGTCACAGCTATGATTACAGACAGAATAGGGTTAGAATTAGGTGGTGATTCTTTCAATGGAAACTCCATAGGAATAAGTTATCAATTTTAAAAAATAGTTATGAGTACAAATTATTTCCGTATACCAAAACAAAAGGTTGTTAGAGAGAAATACCTTGACTTGGTTGAAAAGATAAATGATATAGATATATTCTCACCGACACAAATTTATAATGAATTCAAAACAATCGAAAAAAGTTTTGAACGTTGGAGTCCGTGGGATGTGTTTATCGATGGATTAAAGATTCATATTGGTAAACGTTCGAGTGGTTGGAAATTCCTATGGAACTTTCAAGATAATAAATTCTACACAAATAAGGATGAACTATTAAAGTTCATCCGTTCAGGTAGAGTTGTTAACGAATATGGTGAATTACAAGACACCGAAGAGTTCATTAAGATGGCTTTGGAGTGGGGACAGCCTGACGGTTATGTCTTGGATGAAAACTATGAAAATGAATTGAAAAAAGAACCCAACTATCGACCAAGTTTCATTGATATGTCTAAATACTACGATAAAGAAATTGATGGACTCAGAGTCTCATCACACACAGAGTTTTCCTAGTTCTCACAAAACAGGATGGTGGAGTCGTCGATGACATGGACGAAGCCCGGCGGATCGCCGCGCGGAGAGAGATCTGCACGTCCCAACGCATCTGCCGTCGAGATCACCAGAAATGGCGAGAGGGCAATGAATTGCCGCGAATACTGGTCAAGAGCAGGGCGGGTCTTGGCAACGGCGAGGGGGTGAACCTCGCCGAATCTCGCCCGGAGCCCTGCTTCATCAGCAATGGTCATGCGGCCCTCGCGTTTTCCTTG
>RGCF01000492.1 GCA_009919265.1 Bacteroidota bacterium
AATATATTTAAATATCTGGCTAAGCATTTTGATTATCTATATACTACGATGATAATTTATCCAGTAAATATTATATCAACAATATATAAGAACATCAATTATTCGAATGATACAAATTATCGATGTAAAAGAGGGTCATAATATTGATAAATTCAACGTCGCTGCGAAACAAGCCCACGATCATCCAGAAACGCACGGTCTTCTCGTGAAAGTGTATGCGGATTGGTGTGGTCATTGTCAAAATATGAAAGCCGAATGGGAACGTGTCATAAAAGAATTAAAAAAACATTACTGTTGTAAAAACCCAGATTGTGTTCTTACGATTGCCAATATACAAGCAGTAAATCTAGAGCCGACCGATCCAGTTCTTCAGAATCTAAAATACATACCTAAAGATATTCAGGGCGTTCCGTTGATTGTGTATATTAACAAAGGAGTCCGAAGTTTAGAATATTCCGACGAACGCGTTTATTCAGAGATGCTGAAGTGGATTGTCTCGAATCCTCAATTTACTTTGGTGCGTAAAAATACCGATGCGTCATCGAAACATAGCACACTTCGTGGTATTACAAAAAGAGCCAATATTAAGTTTAAGGAACTTCATCGTAATACATTAAGACGATTTCACAAGGAAATGCGCAGGCAGCATAAACGTAGTGTGCGTTCGAGAATGCCGACACCGGTTGCGACACCAACACCCGTCGTGGCCACAAGACAAACCAAGTATGTTCCGAGATATTTACGCTAGTCATCATATTTTCGTGATGTGTGAATTATGATTTTTTTGTGAATATATAATATATCACCAATAATCATAACGAACGATGCAATCCAACGCCGCAGTTTGCCCCCTTGCTTCGGTCATTTTGACCCTAGTGATTATCATCAATATTCTCGATATCTATTTAGTAGGATTTCAACTAGCGATTGTATTGACAAATCTATTGTTTTCATTGTTCTTCGTGTGGGTAGCAAATAAGACTTGTGACAAGTATCAGTGGATATCGTGGGTTATTACTGCTTATTTTGTCATTTCTATTATCGGTGCGATGGCGATATTGACTGACCCTGCTCGTTACCAGCAACAGGGTGCGGCAGCACCTGCGGTGGGAAATGGTAAGAAAAAGGTTCATTTCAAGGAGTAACCAATGTGTGATGTATCTCATTCCTAAGTATCTTGATTATTATCGTGTTCGATATCGTCTTCGTGTTGGTTCATCCGCACACGAACCGTGAAGTCAATCCGTGCGTGTCGAAGAAAGATGTATAGTCCAGTAAAGTTCATTGCGATGAGTAAAAACCGATAGTCTAACGAAAATAGTGTATTTAGAAGTGCGTAAGCACTAATATGTGTTTGAAAGAAGTGAAATAACACAATTCCAAGCCAGAAATAAAATGGCGATAAACTGCTGCTGACGTTTGCGTTGAAAGGCATAGATAGGATTCACGTATGAAATCACATAAAGCACAAAAAAACATTCAATTTTATACAATATCATACCCTTGGGTATAAAATTGAAATAAAGAAAAGATCTAAGGTAAAACACAGAGAAATCGTAG
>RGCF01000493.1 GCA_009919265.1 Bacteroidota bacterium
AATAATTTGTAATGTTGAACTATAATAATTTCCAGAAGTAATAATATTACCAGAACCAGTTATATTATTACTCACAGTTAAATTAGAACTAGAATTTATATTTCCAGCAACATCTAATAATTGTGTAGCTGTAGCCTTACCTATAGCAACACATCCAGATGAAAGAGGATTCAAATTAATAGTAGAACCATTAAAAGTTAATATTTGATTAGTAGAACCTATACCAACTGTAGTAGTAGATAAATTACCAATTGTATTTAACACAGGCATTGACGTTACAAAAGGTTGGTTTAATGTAGCAATATTACCAATTATATTACCGGTAGGACAATATAAATTATTCACATTACTAAAATTTCTATTATTATCAACTATAACAGTTGAACCAACTAAATAATTACCATTAATAGTAGTGATATTGGAATTAGTGAAAATATTAGAGGATACATAAATATTACCTGTTACATCTAATTTTTGACTTGGTATAGATGAACTAATACCAATATTATTATTACCAGGACTAAATAATAAACCACTTATAGTAGTTAAATTTGAGCCAGTGTAAGTATATCCAGAACAATATACTAAGTCATTAGTACCAAATGATGGTAAATTACTTAAAAATGTTAAAATTCCAGTAAAATAGTCAAAAGTATAAGGAGTAGTTATAGCATTAATATTCGTATAATTAGTACTGTATTGAAATATAGGTATAAATGTAGCACCATATGTATGTGGTACAACAGGACAATTTAAATCAGGTAATTTCCATGAACGTTTCTTTAAATTTTGAATATTAGGATTAATATCAGTCATAGATATTTGAGTAAATGAAACTGAATAATTTACAGGATTATCTTTCCAAATTTCATTCGGACGAACAATACGTGTATAATTATAAACTTCATTTTGAGGATTAATAGTAGAATTATTAGATGAAGCTAAATCTGTTTTAATCTTATAAAATAGATGATTTTTTATAACAGCATCAGCTGTTTCACTTGAGTAATTCATTATTATTACTATATAAAAAAGAATACTATATATAAACACAATTTTATTTATTTTCTAATTTTTCAATACGTTTATTTTGTTCTTTAATAGCTTCCACTAATAAAGGTACTAAACGACTATAATCAATAGCTAAGTAATTATTACCAGATTTAGATATATTAGAAGTAAAATCCATATCAAAGTTAGCAATACGAACAGCTTCAGGAACTACTTTTTGTACATCTTGAGCACTCAAACCAATTTGTACAATGTCGTTACACAAACCATATGATTTCGCTAAATCATTAAATTTATATTTGAAACCGGTAAGAGAATTAATTTTTTGAATAGGATTATCAATTAAATCAGTTCTAATTTTGAGTCTATCATCAGAACTATAATATGCAGTAATATCATTTGTACAATTAATATTACCACCTACTGATAAATTACCTGTACCACCTAGTGAAAAGTTTGTACCATCAAATGTTAAATTAGTAGATGTACCTATTACATTTGTACTAGTAGCGTATGGAATAGAATTAACTGCAATAGATGATATACCTG
>RGCF01000494.1 GCA_009919265.1 Bacteroidota bacterium
ATTTAATGGGATCCAGCCACTACTTTCTTCTTTTGAATGATTTTCTTTGGAACAGCTGCGGGCGCAGTGACAACAGGGGGGGCTACAGCCACAACCTCCTCTTCATTCAATTCATCACCGTCCTCTTCCTCCTCCTCATCATCAAATGCTGCTGCAAATGAGGTCTTAGAGGGGGCGGCTCCAGTCTTTGTAAGAGCAGTATTAGATACAGGGGCCTCGTCACCCTCATCATCCTGGAAACCATATCCACGAAGGCTATCTGGACGAGAAACAACCTTGAGTTGTGTGAGCTTCCAGGAGAGACCGCAGCCAGCAGAAGATACCCACACACCTGTGCACTCTATAAGAGCACTTACACACATACGCTTGACAATAAGGTCCTCAATTGGAACATCCTTGATTTCAGTCTTGTCGCTGTCATAGAAGACTGTCTCAAATTTGCCATTGCGTTGCCTTAGAGACACTTTTACTGTAGGGGGATAAGGCTTGCGAGCTCCTGTATTTGCATCCTCGCTAAATTTTACAGTAGACTTGTAAAGTTTCATCTGCTTAAGAACCTGCTGGGTCATGCCAGGCTTACGTAGCCAGTTCTTATCAGCGCACTCTGTACTTACTCTGTTATCCAGGGCATCAAGCATCTCAAACATTTCCTTTGTCTTAGGTTTTGTCTCATATCCGTTTAGCGAGAGATTGACTGAATATTTGACAGGGCCAAACTTGTCATCTGCATTGAGCCCATAAGGCAGGTCCACATTGCTAAGTTGAACAATAAGGGGGCCGCCATCATATGTCAGATTTACTGACTTTGAACCATTCTGTAATGACTTGATTTCACTAAAAGCAATCTTAGAAACATTAAACTGAGAAGGTAAAACACTCATTTCCGGTATACCTACTACACCGGGCCAGGTGGAATCAATTTTTGAAGTCCAATTGTAAAATATAACAGGGCTGTAGATGGAGTATTCCCAGTATATAAGATTAAAACAAGAGGCTGCAAATGTCTATATCGCAAGAATGAAACCGGTAGATTCTTCTTTTTTAACAATGCAAAAGCAACAGAAATCGGCACACGCTGGTTCTATTAAAGCAAATCCTCTTGCTAATTCCTTTATCGTAGATAAAGGTGCTTGTCCAATAGATCATTCTTTTACTATGGGATATATTCCAACAAATTCTCTATCACAACAAGAAGATCACGCAACCCGGGCAGCCGGTTGTGTATTATGTAAAGCACCAGATTATTCTATTATATCACCTGGTGTAACATTGAAAAATTGTAATGAAGTTAGCACAATTTTGACATCTTTTAATAATAATAAACCTGCTCCTGGACAATGGAAGTGTCATGGATATGGAGTTGCAAAGTTTTTTCCAGTTGCACAATGCTCAACAATAAATAAATACCCTTATCCAAGTGGTTAAGATTTAAATATTTTTTATCAAGATAAAACAATGACAACTACTATTGGAATAAACGGTAGATTTTGCAATCATTTTATAAGAAATATCTGTGTTAGCATGATTGCAAAAAAGCATAATTTATTTACAACATATTCA
>RGCF01000495.1 GCA_009919265.1 Bacteroidota bacterium
ATCTTCAATTGGAGGATATACTTTTTCCGCATCAAAACCTGGGTTTTGACAATTAGTTAATGTATTCATAGTCGTATAAGTAAATTGTGTTAAACTATCTTTACGTGCTTTACCTTTATCATCTTTTGATTTTTCAGCAGTATTTGTAAGTTTAGTTAAATTTTGTCTAATATTTTGTAAATAATTTTCAAGATTATTACCACCTGTTTGATTTTTAGTAGAATTTTTTTCGAGTATATCAAATAATTTATAATGACTAATCATAGAATTAGTCAAATTTATTTTTACTAAAAGTTTTAAAATATTAACTATAGGTTCTTGATAAATTTTTTCTCTTTGTAATTCATTTACAAAAATTTTATTTTGTTCAACAAAGTAATTAATTAAATTCTCATACATACGTTTAAAAGATATTGAACCACGTTTTCTTGATGGTTCTTTTCCTTTATCAGGTGTAACTGGTGCAATTACACCTATTTCTCTTGACCTACTTTTAGATTTTTTATTACTCTTATCTCGAGAATAATAAGAACCTCCTTTTGCTGAATTACTTTGTTCTGACTCATCATCATCAATTGGTTCATTTAAAATTGCTGCTGCACTTTTAATTATATCAGGTTTGGTAAGATGAGGAAAACGTTGTCTAAATCCTTTTAATAATTGTTCTAATTCATCTAGACTTTGATGTTTGTCTAATTTATTAGTTTCATATGTCTCAAATAATAATTTTGATAAATCTGTTTGTAATGCTATAATATCAGGTGTATTAAGTATATTATTTGTTGCAGTTCTTTTTACATTATTACAATTATGATGACACCAACTATAATTAAAAGGACAACCTAAAATACCGATAATATAGGCTTCTAATTTTGGAATAATATGTTCTAAATCACCTTTAAATACAACTTCAGCAGGTTGAGAACTTGTACCTCCACCAGTAGCAATTACTGGTCTTTTACAAATATAACAATAAGGACATCCTTGTAAATTGTCTTCTATAGTTTTAAAATCATCTGGATTATCTGTTTTTCGTTTGACACCACCAGCTTTTTTAGTGCGCTTATTAGATTCATAACAATCTGTAAAATTTCTTGTAAATTTATTTAAACCTTTTATTGCAATATCATCAATTACATATTTATTCCAAAATTCTTGTTCAGTAACAAAAACTTCAGTAAAAGTGTTTTTTAAAGAGTCATCATCAAACATTTTTAAACCACTTTTAAAAATTTGAGTACATAAATGGTTATAATTATTAAATTTACCTATATTTGCTTGTTGAAAATATTTGTTAGGGTCTGTATTATCAATTTTAACTAAAGTAGAACTATTCGGTAATGTATCGTTATTAAAATACCATACAGCTTTATCAAATCTATATTTTAAATCATCTGTTTGATAATGAATCGCATGTTTTCCAATTCTAAAGATATCACCATAATATAAAGATAATCTTAGTTTTTTGGTATCAATTCCTGTATCTTTTTCTATATCTTTTACAATACCTGAGAAAAATACTCTAATATCTTTTGCATTATTAACAAAACGATTAATAGT
>RGCF01000496.1 GCA_009919265.1 Bacteroidota bacterium
ATTTGAAATGTGGGGAGTAACAATACAATCATTATACATACAATAATGAGAATCTTGCTGAGAATACTTTTTGAAAATGTGTTCTTACCCATAATGAAATACTGTGAATGTGTTTAAATATGTTTGCAGAAAGGAATATGCTTTATTGTGTATGTTTCCCAGCGATGACTCGGTGTTATCTGTACCAAATATATGGAAACTACTGAGTTATGATAAATTCAAATACTCATATGTCCTCATAATTTGAGTACATAATTTGCCCCTATTCACCCCTGATATCCAAAAGCAATGCCTATGCTTTTGGTCTCACAAATTTTTTTACAATCTTTTGTCCTTCCTGCTTTGATTGGTCTGTTTTACGAAGTTTCCATAACTGCTCTGTTTTTACCCTAGTATCATCCAATTGTACGATCGGCATTGGATACTGTTCTCCCAATCTGAACTCATACATCATTTCTTCCATCGGGGTAATGTTCCATGGTTCATGAATGAGATGTAATGGCAATGCTTTTAATTCCGGACACCATTGCTTGATGAACTCAGCATCGGGATCATGTTTGTGACTATTTGCTACTGGATTATACACACGGATGGTATTCACACCTGTACAACCGGCTTGCATCTGAAATTGTGTATAATGTATGCCCGGTTCATAATCCAAAAATTGCTGCGCAAGATGATATACTCCGTGTCTCCAATCTTGAAATAGATGATGCGTGAGAAATGAGACAAGCATTGCGCGTAATCGAAAATTTATCCAACCTGTTGACATCACACATCGCATAGCCGCATCTATCAGCGGATATCCGGTCATTCCTTGTTTCCATGCATCAATCAATACATCATTCTTTTCAGACCATACATGTTCAAAAGCACGATTGATGCAGCGAGTTTCATAACTGCAGTCCGTCTCAAATTTTTGTATGAAATGACAATGCCATTTGAGTCTCGACTGAACATTTGCATGATTTCTCACATGCTTGACCTTTCCCGCATGTTCATTCAATGCATGATTCACTTGCCGTATAGTGATATTCCCCCATGCAAGATATGGTGAAAGTCGACTACATGATATTCTGCTTTGCTGTGGTTTGGAAATATGTCGTGAATAATTGTTGATTCGCTCATTGAGAAAACTATGCAAATAGACCCTCGCATATTTTTCACCCGCCGGTTGATACTGCTTTGGATATTCTTCAAGCATAATCAACAATTCATTGGGAATTGGATATGCATGCTTCCATGTTTCTATCTTACCCTTCGTAAACTGATTTTCAATAATGGGTGAATGCATCATCACATGCCATGCTTTATCCCAATTCTTTCTATTCTTAATTCCGCGTTGAATACCATCTCGCTGAAATTCATACCAATCAATATCATGTTCGGTGAATAATGACTTTAGACTTTTATCTATATCATAAGTAAATTGTATTCCACTTTCCTGATAACTGAATACATGCTTGATATCATAAGCATTGATTAATCCCTCAAAAATCTGTCGAGTGTTCCCATGACACACTGTAATCTCCCCATCAAATGACTGCAAT
>RGCF01000497.1 GCA_009919265.1 Bacteroidota bacterium
TAATGGGTATACAAGGTCGTCAAGGCTTACAAGGTATTAGTGGTGAATTTGCTGGTAGAGGTATACAAGGCTTACAAGGTATCCAAGGTATAGCCATAGTTTGGCAAGGCGAATGGGACGGTACAGTAACTTACAACGAGAATGATGCCGTTTACTATAATGGCATATCTTATATTAGCCTTATATCTTCAAATGGTGGTAATCAGCCTAATATTTCACTAGAATACTGGGATAAATTAACAGATATTGGTGCACAAGGTAAGCAAGGTCGTCAAGGTATACAAGGTGTACAAGGTCCAGTAGGTTATGCTTTTAATTTTCGTGGTGACTGGTCTAGCAGTGCTATTTATAGCATAAATGATGCAGTAATCTATGAAGGCAGTACCTGGGTAAGTATAAGTTCTAATAATGTAAATAATTATCCTGGTGCTGATTTAGATCCACCTGATACTGATCCATACTCACAACCACCTACTCTTTGGTTACTAGTAGTTAGTCAAGGTATACAAGGTATACAAGGCTGGCCTGGCATACAAGGATTAGATGGTCCACAAGGTATACAAGGTTTAGTTGGCCAAGGTATACAAGGTTATAGCGGCTGGCAAGGTGTACAAGGTACACAAGGTAGTCCTGGTCCTATTGGACCTATAGGTCCTGAAGGCGGTCCCAAAGGTGATAAAGGTGATACTGGAGCACCAGGCTTAGATGGTGCACAAGGTATTCAAGGTTATGATGGACCCCAAGGTGTACAAGGTCAACAAGGTTTACAAGGTGTTCAAGGATTTGGTTACCAGCAATTACAGGGTCCTGTAGGCTGGCAAGGTATTCAAGGTGTAAGTGGTTATCAAGGTATTCAAGGTTTACGTGGTACTCAGGGCTATGCAGACGGACCTCCAGGAGCAGATGGACCACCAGGGCCGCAAGGCACTCAAGGCTTGCAAGGTTGGCCTGGCTTACAAGGCTCACAAGGTATTCGCGGACCTAGGTACAGAGGTTTGTGGAATAGTAGTACCGTTTATTTTTTAGATGACGTAGTATTTCATGCACCTACCGGTGCTAGTTGGATTGCTATTTGGGCATTTCCCACAGGATTTGGTGGTGCAGAACCATACTGGCCACCTGAGGAACCACCAGATTGGAATATAACTAATCCTGGACAAACATGGCCTAGAGCACCAGAAAGCCAATTTTGGGCTAGGCTAGCTATACAGGGGTTACAAGGTCCTGCTGGATTAGATGGCTCCATGGGTTTTGATGGCCCACAAGGTATACAAGGCTTAAGGGGTGAAGATGGTCCACCAGGTGGACCTATAGGGCCACCAGGTATTCAAGGTATACAAGGTATACAAGGCTCACGTGGGTATGAAGGTGAAATAGGTGAGCAAGGCGATCCTGGTATACAAGGTTTTCGTGGTATACGTGGATTTCCTGGTTTGCAAGGTGTACAAGGTGTACAAGGTCTACAAGGTTTAAGTATACAAGGCTTACAAGGATTAATAGGTCCTAGCGGAGGAGATCCAGGTCCAGCAGGTCCAGCAGGTCC
>RGCF01000498.1 GCA_009919265.1 Bacteroidota bacterium
ATTTTTACAAAATATAGTTGTCTTACTTATTCCTTGTACTGTTTCAGTCCATTCACTTTTCAGTCCATTATTATATTTATGTATTACTTTATCTATTTCGTTATCTGGTTCATTATATTTTATACCTATTTCTTCATTTATTTTATCAGATATTAACATCCATAATTCACCTATATCATGTTGTTCAAATTGTGTTATACGTCCTTTAAAACTACGATATATTTGTTGTATTAATCCTGCAGGATTTATTGATACTTTTTCTATTATTAGTTTTCTAATAACATCTGACACCTGTCTTGTAAGTTTATTTTCTTGTTTTTCCTCTTTTAATATTATTTCTCTTAATCGGGTACTATGTCCAATACACTGTATTAAAGTATTTATACCACATGTTAAACCTAAATTAGCTAATCCACCATTCGACATTATTCTGTTTATATTATTTTTTCCTTAAATATATATGTTTATATCAAGTTGTAAAATATGATTTACTATTATAATGAATATTCTTAAACAATTTGGTATTAATAGTCCAAAGACATATATTGATTTTTCCATGAATACGTCTGAACAACCTGAACTTGTACCTGAAAAATCTTGTATATTTAAATCTAAAATTACTTGTTTTATAGATGGCAGTTGTACAAATAATGGTAAATTAGGAGCTGTTGCTGGTTATGCAGCAGTATTTCCTGATTATCCCGATTATGATATATCTGAACCTTTAACTGGTAAAATTCAAACGAATAATAGAGCCGAATTTACTGCATTTATTCGTGCTGCACAACAAGCCGATGTTATTGACCCTTCAAATAATCTTGTTCTTGATATTTATACTGATAGTGAATTACTTGTTAAATCAATTACAAAATGGTTACCTGGATGGAAACGTTCTAATTTCATTAAATCAGATAATAAACCTGTTCTCAATAAAGACTTATTGCTTACTATAGATAATATTATATCAAAAAGAAAAGTGAAGTGGAATCATGTGAGAGCACATACTGGAAAACAAGATTACGCAAGTATATACAATGATAAAGCAGATAGATTGGCTAAAGAAGCTACTAAATATAAAAATTTGCTCTCTTTATAATTATAATGCATTGTAATATTCCTGCACCTATTGAATATGTACGTCCTATTCAACAACAAGAACGAGTTAAAATATTTCCAAATTTAAATGCACCAAAAGTTCGGTTTGACTCTTTTATTAATAAAGTGAAAAATAACGAAATTTCTATTGTTAAATTACAGTCTAATAATAAATATTTAGATTTTACGGAATGCAATGGTAATGATGGACGTGTGTATTTGCCTATAAATTATGATACGATTACATTATTACTATCTAATAATGTATATATTGATATTGTGGATAGTTTTCAACATCCACGTATATTTGATGTATTTATTACTATTATGCAAATTCTTATTATACAACAGTTGTCAAAAAATAAAAATGATATTATTAATTCATTTTTAGCTAATGTTTTTAGCATTGATGGTTTTCATACAAATGATATTATTT
>RGCF01000499.1 GCA_009919265.1 Bacteroidota bacterium
TTTTATTGATTTTTTTCAATAAAATTAAAAAAGGTCGTTGCGCCATAAGCACTACCTTGAAATAGGTTGATTAACGAACAATAGAAATAGAACCTGAAGCGTCGATGAGCGCAATTTGAGATACAAAAGCATACATATATAAGATACCATCGGCACCAGAATAATCATCTTTTTGGAAGTTTAAGATAGAAACTGGAATACCTTCCATTGTTAAGTTGCTTTCATTGAAGTTCTTTAAGTTGAAACCACCCGCATAGAATGTAGAACGGAATGAACCTGGTTGTTGTGTATTCATACCTCTGTTTGAGAACGGAATTGTGTTTAATACATCAGTTCCGCAAAAGCCCCCTTGAACCGCCCTCATGAGCTCTCTGAATAATAATGTATCACTATTAATAGAAGGTTGTTGAGCCACAAGCGCTCCGTCCGCATATAGTCTTCGGTTCATTGTTGTTCTATCACTGTTATCACTCGCACCTGTAGCACAAGAGAACCAACCTGAAGTTAAAGTTGAGTTGTTTAAGTTGAATGATTGTAAAGCACCATAGAAGAAGCCTTCAACAGATGAAGATGTCAAAGACATATTGTATGAAACTGTTGAAGCGTTTGATGTTTGAGCGGATATAACTGTTGTGTATGGAATTGAGAAGACCTTACCAGAAGCTAATCCCGCACGTAATTCGTTGATGTACTGTTGTGGGGGATTAACACTTTCATAACATAATTGAACGTTAGAACAAGTGAATTCTGTTGTTGCTGTTGTTGAACCATAAATAGCGTTATTAACGGAACACCAATCCACCTGGATGGTTAATGGACTTGACATAAGTTCGAGCGGTATCATGCTTAATTCTTTATTGTTTAATAAACCAGATGCTAATGAAACAGATAATTCAATAGCAGATGCGATACCTGGTGTAGCTTGACCGAATGTAAATCTTTGTTCGCTATCTGTTTGACCGTAGCCACCTGTACCTACTGTACCTGTCGCGTATGGATAAGAAACTAAAACGTTATTTCCGATCCCACCTTCCTGTATGCTGATATTATTCATATAATCACTTGATGTCATAAATGGATAAATGACGTTTGTCATCAATCTACCATATTCATTGACTAATTCAATATTTGAGTTTTGAGAAACTGTTAAACGTTGGATTAATGCTTGAGCGGAAGGGACAGAACCTTTGAAACCGTGATAGTTGGCTGCTTGAGTTCCTTGATATCTAAATCTTAAATAAGCGGAACCAGGTTTCATGAAGCCTGCGCCAGCTCCGAATGGAAGTTGGATGAGGGATAATTGACCTGATGTTGCTGTTGAACCAGAAATAGCAGAGATGTTCTTAATTTGTTTAGAACATTGAACTGGTCTCGCAATACGAGCTGGGTTCATTGAACGAGGAACAACATTGACACCATCATCTTGTTGCGCTTCGTAGTTGTAATCTTTCAAATTTGCGATATTTGCTGACATTTTTATTTACTCATTCTTAGGTTTAGTTTCTTGTTTATTATATTTCAATAATGAT
>RGCF01000500.1 GCA_009919265.1 Bacteroidota bacterium
TATCTTTAGAAATACCTTTGACAGAATTATATTTCAGATAAGTAATCTTAATCGATCATGGTATACTCGATCTCATGAAGAAAGTTATGGATTCTTCTTACCTAATGGAACTCTAATTGGTTTTATTATCACATCGTATCATATAAAAAATAAGGATAACCTTTATGTCGACTACATTGCATTTGATGAGCAATACAGGGGTAAGGGGCTTGGAACGGCTATTTTAAAAGATATGTTGAATGGCTTCAAGGAAGTTAATAGAAGTGTCCATTTGTATCCTGAGCGCCCTGAATTATGGGATTGGTATAGCCGTCTTGGATTTCAAAAGACCCATAATGGTTATATGAATTTTCATTCATATGAGACAAGATCAAAGACGAAATAAGTCATCGGCTCTATTTAATTCTCTGGGTATCCAGCGAATTCCTAGATACTCCATATTTTTTATTTCCTTCAAGATGGAAGTGTAATATGCAGCCAAGTATCCTTTCATAGGAGGCCTTTTATGTATCAAGTGTTTTACAACTTGAAGACAATCATTTTCTAATTCCACAGAGCCTTGATCTTTCTTTTGAGCATACCGAATTCCATTTAATACAGAACACCATTCAGATTCCATAGAATTCCAGTGGTCTGTGTATGTGTTAACAAGCTTGTAATCTATCTTATCATGCGTTGTTAGGATAACTGCAGTTCTAGACATTTTCACATATTTCTTGCTGAAAGAGCCGTCTGTTTGAACAAGGGCAGCCCTTGGTGGTCTTATAAGGCGCGATGTAAGCGGTAAAAAAGGTTGAGGGTTTCTTAGAAATTGTGCCAGAGCTGGTTGCATTCTACTATACCCAGAGTTTCCAGTAAACCTCACACATGATTTCTACATCCTTCAGAGAATTGTGCTGACCTGTAGGCTCCTTGCCATCAAAGGCAGCCTTATATAGCTCAGTAAGCGTAGGAGACTTATAGGGTCTCTTGCTTGAAGGATACTTGCTTGGAATTTTAGCCTTAGCCTCTCCATGGATCATCGTGCAAAACTCAGTCTTAGGCCACAGATGCCATGGATTTTGTTTTAGATGCCACTTGTAAGAGTGAAATAAGACATTTTTGTCAAATTCCAGATTATGTGCTACAACTGTGTCTGATGCCTGAAGATCAGCCTTGAGTTCAAGTAGAACATCTTTCAGAGGAAGGCCTTCTGCATGAGCCTTTTCTTCAGTGATACCATGAATATGAATGGAATCTTCTGGAATAGTCCAGTCATCTGGTTTTACTAATGAATAATACTTCTTAACTAGGGTGCCATTGTGTTCATAGACTGCCCAGGCTACAGATACAATATTGGGCCAATTGTCATTCGTTTCAAGTGCATTAGAATTACGGTTCTTAGGAAGACCAGTGGTTTCTGTATCAAAGAATGTAATATACGGCATTTTATACTAAGGTATACTAAGAATCGATGTTCAATTTTGTACGTGTGAGCGATGGTGGGCCATCCCGCTTTGCGGGGCCCAAAAGTGAAGTGGAAGTCCTTG
>RGCF01000006.1 GCA_009919265.1 Bacteroidota bacterium
TTGACACTTATAGAATTCAAATTCATAATTCTGAATATCAAGCAGAAGATTTTTGCATCAAATTTGACAATGACTTCTTTTCCAATCTTAGAGATTCAACCAATGATTTTACTGCTGCCATGCGAGTGTCAGGTGAACCTGTAATGGAAATTCAACACTATTTAAAAGAACCAATACAAACTGAGATTAGTCTGTATTCTATAAATGGGATGAAATTGGAGACAATTTTTTCCGGTATGGCAAAAGCTGATTTGCAGCAAATTCGCCATCCAATGAGTCATTTACCGCCTGGAGTCTATCTTTGCGAGATGATTGCCGGACAATTTCGTAAAACAATGCCGATCATCCTGAATAGGTAAGATCAAGGTTTTTCGAGTTTGGCAAGGTAATTGAATGTCTTTAATACAGATTACTTCAAAACTTGCCAGAAAGCGCATAAGAATGTAATTTTGACCCATATTTGACCATTGTTTCACCGAACGAGTACGCCTCTGACACATTTGTACTAATTAACAAACGAACGGATGCTCCGGCTATGCAGCAAGGATCCGGAAATTCTTTCGCAGTGTACATTATGTTTCGTACTTGTTTGAGTTAACATGCAATTCCACATAGTATCTTTACGATTCTTTCCCCTGATGATGTGCTTGCTTATGGCAAGCATGGGGACTGGTGCATGCGCAGCTGAGTTTGAACATAGCGATTTGCTTTTAGCGTATATGCGTGCATCTATGATGCTTGGGGGACAACTTGAATCAGATGAAGATTCGAATGATGGATCATCTAATACAGATTCACTCTCAACTTCAACACCACTTCCACTTTCGGGGATCTTCGCACCGAAAAGTCCATATAGGAGTTCTTATGGGAAAGACTCTTATCGAAAAACTGAACTTCCTCCGGGATATTCCATTGCATTGCAATTTGATTCAACACTTTCTGAAGTTCGGAAAACAGAAAGCTATGGAGATATAACGACTGCGAGTGGCAATATCATTCCGATGGATGAGTATCTACTCTTGAGACGCGATAAAGAGCGTGGAAAATTATGGGATTCACTGGTGCGTAATTATGATTTGAAAAAAGCAATGTCTGCATCAGATTTGGCAAGCGTTCTCAGCCAAGCAACAGGATTATCAATCCCAATTCCTCCCAACCCTTTAATGAACATTTTCGGTAAACCTGAAATTAGCATCAATGTTGCAGGCGATGTCAATGTCAGAGCAGGTTGGCAATGGGATTCTCAAAAATTAGGTACTTCTTCTCCATTTGGACAAACACAGTCAGGACCATTCTTTACTCAAGACATCAACTTGAATGTAACCGGTAGAATTGGTGATAAACTTCGACTGGGTGTTGATTGGAATACCAGACAACAATTTGATTTGAACAATCGATTCAATATTGGATTCTCAGGTGAAGAAGACGACATTTTTAAAAGAGTTGAAGTTGGTAATGTTCAATTCCCCACTCCATCTACACTCATTAGTGGAAGTCAAGCACTATTCGGTATTCGTACAGATTTCCAATTTGGTCCACTATATCTCAAAACAATTGCATCGCAAAGAAGAGGTGAATCAAGAAGAGTAAATGTGTCAGGTGGCGGGACAATGCGCCAACCATTTAGAATGAATGCCTATGATTATGACAAAAAGAATTTCTTTTTGGATACAGCATATTTTTCTATTTGGGATACATATTACAAAGCTCAAATTCCCCTACTTCCAAATACACCTCAATCAAGAAGAAATCGTATAAAATTATTGGAAGTGTATGAATCCACAGTAGATGTGCAATTGGCAGCTCAAGCAGCCGAAGCCGTAGTAATCGATACGTTGTCTGCAATCAACAGAGTTGGATCTGTTCCACAGATCTATGATAAATTCTCATATGTATCCATACCACCCGTTGCAGGTTTCACAGAGCGTGGAAAATTTCTCAAATTAGATCAAAGAGCATATCAATTTGATGAGAACCTTGGCCGACTCACCATTTCTTCATTGAAATCAGATCGCACATATGCCGTTGCATATCGAATTGAGGGTGAAACTAGTGAAGCAAGCGATGACTTAGATTTTGGTACAATATCTAATACAGTGCAAACTGGCGATACATTGATTTTAAAACTCATCTATCGACCAAACATGCAGCCAGGATTCCCTATGCTTTGGAAAAGGCAAATGCGGAATATCTTTAATATCGGACAAAGCAATGTAAACTTGGCTGATCTGAAGTTGAATGTGTGGTATCTGCGCGCAAACAATGATTCATCGGATGTCTTAGAAGGTTCAAGTGATAAAGTTGTCACCATCCTTGGTGTGGATCGCGTGAATAACTCCGATGGTACAGCAAGACCTGATGGATTATTCGATTTAGGAAGTCCACAGCAGCAGAATCAACAAAATCAAATGCAACAAGGTGGAAGTACAACTCTTGGTGGCGGTGGCACAACCCCACAATCACAATTACCTGCGCAATATCAACAACAGGGATCACCATTTTTCAATCCCGTGAGAGGAGAAATTATTTTCCCCGAACGAGAACCATTTGACTCAGGATTGGTGAAATATTTTGGAAAAGTTGGTAGTCCTCAAGCTGCGAATCGGTATAGATATTCACAAGTGTATACCGAAATAGTTGAGATTGCTCGTCGCGCAACCGATCGAGATCGATTCATCATCACTGGCGAAGCAACCGGAATGATGAATACAGGTGGTGGCAAAATTTCACTCGGTGCATTTAATCTCTCACCTGGTAGTGTAAAAGTAAATCTTGATGGAGCGCCACTAAAAGAAAATGTTGATTATTATGTCGAGTATTTTACAGGACAAGTTACACTAACAAATCCTCGGGCTTCATTACCCAATGCAAATCTGAGCATCGAATATGAACAAAATGATTTGTTTAATCTTGCCACAAGAACACTCGTAGGTTTAAGAGCCGATCTCCAAGCATTCAAGAGAAGAAATGGTTCTGCAAATGTTGGTATGACATTCATGATGTTTGATCAAGCGATGTTATTCGACCGCGTCCGAGTCAATGAAGAACCAGTATCCAATACAATGATTGGATTTGATGGAAACCTCAATCTGAATCTCCCATTCTTGACAAGCGTATTAGATGCGATGCCCTTCTATGATACGAAAGCACCATCATCGCTGACTTTACGCGGAGAAATAGCTGCAATGTTACCAACACCCAATAAGCGTGTATCCGACATTCCCTCTGATAATGGTGCAGCTGTTGCATATGTAGATGATTTTGAAGGTGCTCAACGAAGTATCTCACTAGGTTTAACACCACAACAATGGGCACATTGTGCTGTACCTGAAGATCCAAGACTTTGGGATGATCCATTGTCAAAACAAGGAAATTTCTATCGCGGTAAAACATTTTGGTATCAGAAATTTATCGGTGATACACCATTATTAGATGTATATCCGAATAGAGATACCCGAGGAAGATTGAATACGCTTAATGATTTGAAAATTCGTTTTGAAAGTACAGAACGTGGTATTTATAATCGAAATGCTCAATTTGTTGATAAGTTAAATCCAACATATGATCCTGCAGTGCATGCACCAATAGTGGACAATTTACAACCACGAGTTTGGGGTGGAATTCAACGATTGTTTTCAACATTCAATACAAACTTTGAAACTGAAAACATTGATTTCTTAGACTTGGTTGTTCAATTTGGACCGGATACAAAACCAGACTCTACAGAAATGTGGGTGGATATTGGACAAATCAGTGAAGATATCATTCCAAATAATAGATTAAATACTGAAGATGGAATTACAAAAGAAAGTCCTATTCCAAACAATATCATTGATATCGGCGAAGATGTTGGTATTGATGCATTGAACGATGAACAAGAAAAAAGTTCTGCCATTGCAGGCGAAGCATATCCTTTTCCACTCAATCAGGAAAAAGATCCTGCGAGGGATAATTATTTCTTTGATTTCAATGCTGCAAGAGAAGTTCAAAAGAGCGAGAGCTTTAGATTCTATAATAATTATGAGAATAATGCTCAACAATCTGAATCTGGACAATTCCCCGACAGAGAGATTTTTAATAATAATAATGGCCAGACAATCATGCTGGACAATAGTTATTTCTCTTATAAGATCAATATCGATCCTGATCCAAGAAGGAATCCACAAATTATTGGTACTGGCGCGGCAAAAGCAAATAAGTTTGATCAATGGTATTTTTATCGCATACCACTACGCAGACCAACAAAAATTGTTGGCAATCCAACATATTCAAATCTTCAGTATATCAGAGTCTGGTTTAAAGGTCAACCAATCACTGTAAATATCGCTGAATGGAAATTTACCGGTGGACAATGGATTCGCAATAGTGGATTGCAACCAAATGTCACTCCTGAAGACAGCATACTTAGTGTGCAATTTGTGAATGTGGAAGAAAATAGTCGACTACCCGATTTGTATACATTACCCCCAGGAGTTCAAAGACCGAGACAAATCAATAATCCGGATCCTTTGCAAGATGTTCGCTTGAATGAACAATCATTGTCCATAAGCGTGAAGAATCTCCCATCTGGACAAGAGCGCATGGCAGTACGATTGATGCGCAATCTTGATGTGTTCTATTATAAAAAGATGAAATTTTTCTTACATGGCGATGGATCGATGCCGGCACTTATTCCTTATGGTGCGGCATCCAAAGCTCAAGCATATATTCGTTTTGGACTTGATTCTGCAAACTATTATGAAGTGCGTCGTCCAATTATACAAGGTTGGCGAGATATAGAAATTGAAGTTGCAAAATTGACAGCACTCAAAGAAAAGCGTTCTCAACAGGCAGCCTCATTACGCATACCAGAAGACTTATCAATGCGCTTCATTGATACTGCTCAGCACTTTGATCCGGGATTTTCCATTCCGATTGAATCGCAATATGTCATCAAAGGGAATCCTATACTCACCAGAATTCAATTCATTGGTTTTGGAATTGCAAATCCTACATCGGGTTCCTTCCCTGAAGATTTGTCAACAACCATGTGGGTAAATGAATTACGATTGATAGAACCTGAAAGCTCTGTTGACTGGGCAGGAATTGGATCTGCAGAATTAAAACTTGCAGATTTGGGTTCAGTCAATGCAACATATAATCAAACAAATCCAAATTTCCACAGATTGGAAGAACGCTTCGGTAATCGCAATCAAGCATTGAATTGGAATGTGCAAATGCAAGGCACACTAGAGAAACTTCTGCCAAAAGAACTCAATGAAGTGCGTATTCCAATTTCCTATACGCATGGAGAAGTTGCAGAAACACCAATCTATGCCGCTCAAACTGATGTTGGTATTGAGCAAGCTGCTCAAGCTGCATATAATGCCGAATTGACAAGAACAAAAGGGAATGTCAATGAAGCAATTCGAGTCAGTGATTCAGTACGCAAACGCTCACAAACATTGCGCGTCCAAGATAGCTGGGCTATTACAGGATTTAGATTCGGTATTCCCATCAATCATTGGCTCATCAAAGAAACGATCAATAAAATAAATGTGAGTTATGATTATTCACAGACATTCGAACGTTCCCCCGTTGCAGAAGAACGATTCAGATGGAATTGGCGCTTGAAAACTGATTATAATGTTCAGTTACCTTCAACAATATCTGTAAAACCACTTTCTTGGGTTGGTGATATTCCAATTCTTGGCGCATATAAAGACTGGAAGATTTTTTTCCTTCCATCATCATTCTCTACATCAGTACAATTCCAAAGATCAAGAGCTACGGAAAAGTCTCGTTTCTTGGCTTTCCCGAGTCCTGTCATCAGAGACTTCGCAGCAACACGTCAAGCACAATTTTCTTGGCGTTTTTCCGAGAATGGCTTGCTTAGTCCAATTTTGGATTATGCATTTACCACCGGTTCAACACTTATGTCATTTGAATTAGATGAAAATGGCAGACAGAGAGAAGGAAGCGAATTATTGCGAAGAGTTATTGGTAATGGTCCAACATTTGTGAATTTCGGTGTCAATACAAATCACAATCAAGTTGTGACGCTAAATTTCAGACCTCGTTTCCCTGATATTGGTGGACTTCATAATTATTTTGACAATACCGGTTCATACTCCACAACATATACATGGCGTAATCCGCTGCAACAGGATACTACCGTAAAGGATGCTGTAAAACAAGCTTCATTCCAAAATACTATTCGACTTACATCCAATTTGCGATTGAAAGCAATGACAGATAAATGGTGGGGTATCACAGCTGCAAAAGGATCTGATTCTTCGACAACCATCTTTGGAGTGATTGGGAGAGTATTCAAGACTATATTCTTCGATTATGAAACTCTGACCATGAATTTCAAACAAGAAAATTCTGCTATCAATCAAGGTGTTCTTGGTGAAACCGGAATGACAAATTTCTGGAGAAGCGCTACAGGCTTAGATGAAAACAATGATCTCGGTCCAAGTGCAGCATATCAATTGGGATTAGTTCCACAACCACATGGTGGATTCCGATTGATACCAACAAGTGGATTCCCATTTTATCGAATTGAAACATTCAATGGGAAAAGACCAAAGAATGCAATTCTACCGGATAATTTTTTCCAAAAGTCTGAATTGGAATTTAGAACAAATCGTCCACTTTGGCCTGGAGCAACATTGGATCTGAATTGGAAATCAGGTTTTGGGTTCAATAGAAATCAATTGGATTCTACAGACAGTGATGGCAATTCACGATTTACAAATGTTGTGGTGACTTCCAATTATAATCGAAGCTATCTCTCATTACCTAAATTCTTGATGTTTGCGCCACTGAATAATTCGATTGAAAGAGTCATTGATCTATTCAATGTTCGCAAACAAGCTATTGTAGCGCAAATTCCAAATGATACACTGCGTCAGAATCAAGCACTTCGGGATGCGGTATCAGAATCATTCGAAAAGGGATTGGAGACTCGCATTTTCTCTTTCCTTCCGGATGCTATGCAAAAGATACTACCTGCAATCAATTGGACATTTAGATGGGATGGTGTAGAAAAGCTTCCAATCTTTGCCGGACTTGCAAAACGCGTGACATTAGAACATGCATATAAGTCTTCATATCAGGAAAGCACTACAAGAACAGATAATGGTATTGTACCCGGATCTCAACAAATTCAATCCGGATTTGAACCATTGCTTGGCATGCAATTGACATTTGATGAAGCAAAAATGAAAGGGTTGCTTACAAGCTCAGTGAGATTCAACACAAAATCAAATTATATCTTACAACCAACATCATCCATTATTCAAAGTGAATCAGTCACTGATCTCACATTGCAGGCAAATTATAATCGAAGAGGCTTCAAAACTTCTCTTTTGGGATTGACCTTCGATAATGAACTCGAATTTGCGATGCTAACCACTCTCAAACGCACACTCAGAAATACATATGATTTGCTCAAATTATCAAATCAGGATGGACAACGTTTGGATGGTAGCACGCAAATCATTTTAGAACCATCAGCAAGATATGGCATTTCACAAAGGGTTACTGCACGATTATTCATGAGATATGAAACAACCATCAATGAAGGAGCTGCAGCCCCAGGCTATAGTCGCTATCAATTTGGTTTGGATATAAGAGTTTCTGTATCAGGTGGTAGGTAATATCAAAATGAGTATATCATTCCTAAAACCATTGGAAAGATTCATTAGACGCTTATTGATTCAGCCGAATCGTAAATTCACAGGTCAATTGATTGAATCCACAGAGCAATCAATACCACTATCCCCAAATCCACGCATCCTCATCATTCGTCCGGACAAATTGGGGGATATGCTCATCACTTTACCAACAATCAAAGCTATACGCGATGCATATCCTCTTGCTACGATTGATATACTCGCTGGCAAAGTGAATCTTCCATTGCGAGATCAGTTATTGCTTTATGCAGACAATGTTCTGCTTTATGATAAGACCCTAAAAAGTGTTATTCAATTATTTTATAAGCTTCCGAAGTATTATTATGACATAGCAATTGATCCACTCGATAATCCTTCAACGACAAGTGGATATTTAATAAAACTTAGCAGGGCAAAGCATAGTGTAGGAATTTATAAATCCAATGCACATGTATATACACATTGCGTTATAGCAAAAGACAGAACAACTATACATATTGTTGAAAGAGCAGCTCAAGTTCTCCTTGCTTTAGGAATAAACCCCGAAACAATGTCTCTATCAATTCCCTATCACATTGATGATCATATTCGTAAATCATCTCGCAAAGCATTTATAGATGCAGGTATCGATTTAAATAAATCGCTCTTCATGATTAATATCGCCGGAGCTCTTCAAGATAGAATTCTAGAGGCAAGCTCAGCAATCCCATGGATTCTATCAATAAAGGACAAACTCCGCCACCATGAAGTACAACTAATGATTTGTGGAGAAAAGAAGCATGAAAAGGAACTGCGATTAATTGCAGAATCAACCGGGATTTTTCTTGCACCATTTGTGAATTCATATCAACAATTTGCTGGATTATTGGCGGGATCATCCATGCTTATCTCCCCTGATACTTCTGTACTCCATTTGATTTCAGCATTCAATATTCCATGTCTTGCATTATTTGTGCAAGATAATTCTGGTACAAAACTCTGGACCCCATATCAATCTCCAAATGAGTATATCCTTACAAAAGGCCCTACAGTAAATGCAATACAAGCTGATGAAATCATAAGTGCATTCAACACATTATTCAGCATCACCACACTTCATTCAGTAGAGTATCAACTCGAAAAGAATGGTCAATAGATAGGCTTTCTTCTTCCTTGTTCATGATGCATCGCGAATACACCTGAAGCGAGCAGAAATGAGTGTAATTCCTCAGGAATCTCACCCTTCCAATACGTTGCCACAAAAGCTGTGGAATAATCACCTGATCTAAATGGTTCTGAATCTAACGTAAACTGACAAAATGGGATTGTCGTGCGGAGTCCGGCAATATGATAGGATCTCAATGAGTGCAAGGTTTTTTCAATTGCTTCATTTCTATCTTTCCCATGACAAATCAACTTTGCAATCATTGAATCATAGTTTACAGAAACTTCAAATCCGGCAAAGAGCGCTGTATCATTTCTGATTCCGTCACCTTCCGGCAAGCCAATATAATGGGCAATCCCAGTTTCAGGAAGAAATTCATTATAAACATCTTCTGCACATATTCTGCATTCAATTGCATGTCCTTTCGGAGTGAGATCTTGTTGCTTGATCTGTAAACGCTCACCATGAGCTATGAGAATTTGCTGTTCAACCAAATCAATTCCCGTTACCATTTCTGTCACAGGATGTTCTACTTGTAATCGTGTATTGACTTCCATGAAATAGAAATTCCCTGAAGCATCAAGAAGGAATTCCAATGTACCAGCATTTGTGTATTCAGATTTGGCAACCAATCTAGCAGCTGCCTCCCCCATTGCTGTTCTGATCGCTGGTGTGACAGCTGTTGATGGAGATTCTTCCACAACTTTTTGATGACGCCTTTGAATCGAACATTCTCGTTCTGGGAAATATAGAATTGTTCCAAATTGATCAGCCAGAATTTGGATTTCTATATGTCTTGGAGATACGATAAACTTTTCTATGAATACACGATCATCACCAAAAGACGCAAGCGCCTCACCTTGGGCAGCTTTTAATCCTTCAAGAAGTCCTGATGCATCATCAATCAAACGCATCCCTTTTCCACCACCTCCTGCAGCTGCTTTTAACAATACAGGATAACCAATTTTTTCAGCAATACGTGCTATTTCTTTAGGATCTGAAATTGCTCCGTCAGAGCCTGGAGATATTGGAACATTCGCTGAAATTGCTAAAGCTCTCGCTTCGGTTTTGTCACCCAAAGCATGAATTGCTTTTGGCGAAGGTCCAATAAAAACCAATCCTGCATCTAATACTGCCTGAGCGAATTGCGCATTTTCTGATAAGAAACCATACCCTGGATGAATTGCTTGTGCACCTGTTTGCAGTGCTGCATTGATAATCTTTTCAATGACCAAATAACTTTCTCTGGGGGTGGCACCTCCAATATTGACAGCTTCATCGGCTTTTTGGACATGTAATGCATTTGCATCAGGCAATGAATAGACTGCCACTGTCGAAATACCCATTTTCTTACAAGTGTCAATGACACGCAATGCGATTTCACCACGATTTGCTATCAGAATTTTGGAGAACATGTTATGTACACAATGTTTGGACAAATAGTATACTGCAAATTACGAAACTAGTCTCGGAATTACATCTCGCTTGAACCAAATCATTGTAGGCACAAGAAATTATCTCTAATTTGCCATGGAAAAGAATGAAAAACTCTATGATATCTAAGATAATTATGAAAAAAGCAGTGATAATGGCAGGTGGATTTGGTACGCGATTGCGTCCATTAACAATGAGCATACCGAAGCCTATGGTCCCAATCGCAAATATTCCAATCATGGAACATATTGTCAATCTCTTGAAAGAACATGGAATTACAGACATCACCGCATTATTGTATTATCAACCAGAGCGGATCAAACAACATTTTGGTGATGGTTCTTCATTTGGTGTTTCAATGCACTATGTTCAAGCAGATGCTGATTATGGTACAGCCGGAAGTGTTCGCAATGCAATGAAAGGATGCAAGGAACCATTTCTTGTAATGAGTGGCGATGTGTTGACTGATATTAATCTTTCAGATGCAATTGATTTCCATAAGAAGGAACAATCTCAAGCAACGATTCTATTATCAAGAGTACATGATCCATTACATTATGGCATAGTGATGACAAATCAGCAAGGTCGGATCACAAAATTCCTGGAGAAGCCATCATGGGGTGAAGTATTTACCGATACAATCAATACCGGCATGTATATACTAGAACCGGAAACAATTGATATGATTCCACCGGATAGAGAATATGATTTTGGGAAGGATGTATTTCCGCATATGCTGAGATCCGATATGCAATTGTTTGGTTTCATAACTGATGGATACTGGAAAGATATTGGGAATCTTCATGAATATCAATCTGCATGTCATGATGTACTTCAGAAACAAGTTACTGTAAAACTAACAGGCACTCAGCAAACTCATGCAGTTATTGGAGAACATGTTATCATTCCTGAAACAGTAATTTGCACTGGTGAATCAGTCATTGGTAATAATGTTCAAATTGGAAATAATTCTTCAATTCATCAATGTATTATTGGCAATGATGTTCATATAGGATCGGGAGTACAGCTCAGCAATTGCATCATTTGGAATGGAGCTCATATTGGCGATCGCGTAATGGCAAGTGATGATGTCATATGCAATGATACCAATATCGAATCGGGCGTCACTATCAATGAACAAGTGTATATAGCAGAGTTATGCCAAATTGGTTCTGGCGCGCATGTATTATCGAACATCAAATTATGGCCAAAGAAAATCATCGAATCCAGTGCAATTGTCACCCGCTCACTAGTACAAGAAGAATTATGGCTTAGAGAATTGATCACGGATTCGCGCATTTCAGGTCTAGCAAATATTGATATCAATCCTGAATTTGCTGCAAAACTTGGAGCATGCATTGGAAATGCTCTTGGCATGCATGCAAATGTCGTTGCCAGTAGGGATGCAGATGCAGCTTCTCGAATGATTCATAGAGCATTGATTTCCGGCTTGATGAGCACAGGCATTACAGTGAGAGATTTACAAATCACCCCGATACCTCAAGCCAGACAAGATCTTCGAGCAGGTACATCACATGCGGGATTTCATGTGAGGAGATCAATTCGGAAACCAGACACCATCGACATAATTCTCTTTAATCACGATGGAAGAGATATACCTCACGGTATTTCAAAAACAATAGAGCGGTACTTTTTTGGTGAAGATATCAAGCGTGCGCCCTATAATGAAGTTGGGAGCATCATATTTCCTGAGCGAAGCAATGAAACATATTCCATGCGTTTTTCATCAGCATTGAAGGTTGATGGAATCTTGCAATCTGACTATCGCATTCTGATTGATTATTCAAATGGACTTGCATCAACCACATTCCCTGTTCTACTTGGTTCTTTAGGTGTCCATGTAGTTTCGGTGAATAGTTATGTTGATACTTTGGAAGGTTTTTCTGATGAAAGAACTGATGCGGAAGCAGAAGAAACTAGTGAAATCATCCGTTCTTTAGGATATGACTTTGGTTTTAAGATTGATGCTTCTGCAGAAAAAATTGCTGTGGTGGATGCACAAGGTAATTGGCATCAACCAAATAGACTTCTCACTATTCTCATTAAACTATTTTTTGAAGCGAATAGACATCGCGAGCCATATGCCATCGCGGTTCCTGTTCTTGCGAGTACAGTCATTGAAGAAATTGCAGCCGATTATAATGTAGAAGTACGAAGAATAAAAAATAGTCATTCTGCAATGATGGATGCAACGAAAGATCCTCATGTTCTATTTTGTGGTGATACGAGAGGCAGATTCATCTTCGCAGATTATCTCTTTGCTTCCGATGGAATGTTCTCACTTGCAAAGTGTTTGGAAATGCTTGCGCTTACATCACATACTTTTGCCGATTTAGATGAATCATTACCCTATAGAGCTAGAATTCATCATTCCATCCCTTGTGCTTGGGAAAAGAAAGGAATCGTGATGCGCAAAGCAATGGAATTTACGGAGCATGTATCTAGAGTATTGATCGATGGAATCACAGTTTATGATGATGGGGCTACAATAGTATTATTACCCGATAAGGAACGTCCAGCATTCATCGTAGCAGTCGAAGCAGACAATGAAGAAAAAGCGCAGCAAGTAGCCGAACTTTATAAAGAACACATCTTGTATTGGTCTGAAGCTTTATGATGATATGCGCTTTATATATCCTTTTTTGCTCTTGTTACACCATCCATGCAGCAACAGATACTGTACGATTATCAGATCTTGATATTTCTGCAATCAAACAAGATTATGGCATAGCCAAAGCTAATCGCTCAGTAATGGGTACAGTACTTCGCATCGCAGGTACTACATATCAACATGGAATTGGAACTCATGCAGGTAGCAAGTTTACACTAGAATTAGATAAACAAGCTATCAGTCTTTCAGGTGAAGTTGGTATTGATGAAGGTATTTTTCCTGAAATGGGATCAGCAGAATTCCTGATTGTGTCAAATGGAGAAATACTTTGGCGATCGGGCATCATGAACAGAACAATGAAAGCACAATCATTTGCAGTTGACTTAACACAAAGGCAGACTTGCGAATTATTAGTTTTCGATGGGAATGATAATATCTTTTCAGATCATGCAAATTGGGTAAATGCACAATTCATTGTCAAACAAGGGTTCACTCCAAGACCGTTTATCCGCCCCATTGAAAAAGAATATCACCTTACACCGGATGAAACACTTCTTCCAATGATTCATGGGAAACGACTATATGGAGCAAAACCACAAAGTGAAATCTTATACTATGTTCCGGTATCTGGGTTGGAACCTATGACGATTCTCATCAAAGATCTTCCGCAAGGATTGACATTTGATTCAGATCATAGAATACTTAAAGGAAGCATCTCTAAACCGGGAAACTATCCTATACGCATCACAGCAGAAAATGCATTAGGAACGCAAACTGTCAGTTGTACTTTTCGCATTGGAGATACCATTTCATATTCTCCACCACTTGGCTGGTCTAGTTGGTATGCACATTGGGAATATGTCACCGAACAAGATATTTATAAAGCAGCCCATGCCTTACGGAAATACGGATTACAACACTATGGATTTGAGTATATATTGATCGATGATGGCTGGCAAGATACAAGTCATGTAGGTTCTAAAAACGGACTTAAACCATCTTCCACATTTCCAAATCTTCCGGGTATGATTGATTCGCTTCATGCAATGGGATTCAAAGTTGGCATCTATTCATCACCCGGATCACATACATGTGTCAAACTACCCGGTTCACTTAATCATGAAGACATTGACGCAGCATATTTCTGTTCACTGAATGTAGACCTTGTCAAACACGATTGGTGCGGATATCAAACTGTATATGATTCACTCTTAAAACAACCCGGAGCAAATCCCACTGCATTGGCTATTGCTCCCTATGCACTCATGGGTAAAGCACTGCAACAATGTAAGCGAGATATTTTTTACATGGTTTGTCAATATGGTAATAATGAAGTCTGGAAATGGGGTCGCTCCATCGGAGCACATTCTTGGCGAACAACAACAGATATTCAAGACAATTGGTGGAGCATGTCTAATATTGTTGGATTCAGCCAAGCTGGTTTGGAACAATATGCTGGATATAATGGCTGGAATGACATTGATCATTTGAGATTTGGTTATTCTCAGCCAGGACGTTATAAACAGCAAACACAACTAACTCCTGATGAGCAGTATACTCAGATGTCATTATGGGCATTATTGAATACCCCTTTGATCTTAAGCATGCACATGGACACAGTCGATGCATTTACTCTACAATTGCTCAAGAATCATGAAATACTTGCAATGCATCAAGACCCACTTGGAATACAAGGAAGACGCATTTACAAAAATATTTGGCAAGAGATATGGTCAAAACCATTATTGAATGGAGGTCAGGCAATTGGCTTTTTTAATCGCGATGATGTTGGTGAACAAACGATTAGCATAACCAAGGAAGAACTCGGAATAACACAAAATATACCTTATCGCATAAAAGATCTTTGGACACAGAAGGAACTAGGATATTTGGATCAACAAATACAGTTTTCTATTCCATCACATGGAGTGCGACTCATTGCCTTGATTCCTGAAAAAACAGTTGGTACAATTTCTCAAGAGGAACCTATTTCCTCCATTCGTATCATACCACAACCCTCAAATGATATCGCTTATTGTTCATTTCATTCCACATTGCAAGGTCCTGCAATCATTGAATTCATTGATATGAATGGGAGAATAATTGGTGAAAGCATCAATGCTGAAATCCGAACCGGAATGCAGGCATTTTCATTGCAATTACCTCAAAATATAGCCACCGGGCTGTATCGACTCAAGATTACTGCCGGCTTTTCAACTGTTTTCCATCCTATTCTTATCGTTCATTGAACGTAATTCCATAAATTTGTACTTGGAATCCCGCTACTTGAGACAAAGAGCAGGCTTTTGCTTCACCAATTTCATTGCTTCAGTATGAAGATAACCGACATTCTTCAGCCTTCGGCTATTTTGCTGAATACATCATTTACAAAAAAAGAAGATGCACTCGATGCAATGATCAATGCATTGACTTCCGGTGGACATATTGCCAAACCAGAAGAAGTGAGAAAAGCAGTGTTCGACAGAGAAAAAATCATGTCAACAGGAATCGGAAAAGGATTTGCTTTACCACATGGAAAAACAAATCACATCACCGAGACTGTTGGTGCTTTCATGACATTGAAAGAACCACTCGATTTTCAAGCATTGGATCAACAACCTGTGACAATCATTTTCATGCTCATTGGCAGAGAAAATACAGTTGGAACTCATCTACGATTGCTTTCAAGAATTTCTCGACTCATGAATAAAGATAGTTTCCGTGATAGCGTTTCAGCTGCAGAAACACCCGAACAAGTAATAGCCCTGTTCACGGCTGAAGAAGGGGAAATGGGATGAAAGCCATTCTGACAATTCTCTGTATTGCATTGTCTGTTCCTTTATCAATACAATCAGAAGAAGGTAAATCAAAACAAGAGATTCAAACCGCAAAACAAGTGTTGATCATCATGAAGGAGCAAATGCAACAGCTCACTGATCGATACAAAAAAAACACATTGACATTCAAGGGGCAATATGAACAGCAAACAAAACAAATTCTTTCGGGTTTTAAAAAGCAATTACAATCCTTGAAACAAGAGATTAATGAAGTAGAACATAATTTGGATGATCTGTCTTCTCAATTGGAATTGCAGTCCAAAGAGAATGACAAAGCACTTCAAGAGCAATTTCAAAAAATTAAAATAGATCTTGAAGACTCTATGAAGCGTTTTGAAAAAAAACTTGACTCACTCTCTAAAGCACGATAATCGGGCTTGCCATGTCTTCAACACCTCAAACATCTCACATTCAACCAATAGGAGTATTTGACTCCGGCGTTGGTGGCCTAACAGTATTACGTCATTTGATTCATACCATGTCGTCCGAAGAATTTGTATATCTCGGCGATACAGCACGTGTTCCATATGGAAACAAATCACCGGAAACAATCAGACATTATACTCGGCAATGTGTCAATTTTCTGTTGGGATTTGATGTAAAGGCAATTGTCATTGCATGCAATACAGCATCAGCACTTGCTTTGGATCTGGCACGTGAAATTAGCCCGGTACCGGTAATAGGCATGATTCATCCAGCTGCAGCAACTGCGGTACAGCAAACTCAGAATGGAAAGATAGGCATCATTGGTACGAGAGCTACCATTGGATCCCATGCTTATGAATTGGCAATCAGTGACTATGCACATTCAATCAAGAAACACATTGATGTTTATTCCAAGGCATGTCCACTATTTGTCCCACTTGCAGAAGAAGATTTTGGTGAACATCCTGCCTCTGCATTAATAGCAAAAGAATATTTACAGGATTTTATTGATAAAGAGATTGATACCCTTGTATTGGGCTGCACGCATTATCCGCTTTTGAAAGATTTGATTCTACGTACATTGCCTGGCATCTCATTGATAGATTGTGGTGAATCCGCAACGAATGAATTGAGCTCTATAATGAACATCAACAATCAACCCAATATCAATACATTCCCCACTGTTCGGCTTTTCACAACTGATACCGCTCAGTCCTTTACTTCTATTGCAAAACGTTGCATAGGTTTGGACCTACCAGAGCCAATTCTCATTTCGCAAGAAACACTGGAAGAACAAGGGCTTTCTGGATTGTAATTATTGTAAATTGCCAGATAGAAAATGGTGTACATTGTTCACTTTACAGTGATACTTTCATGATTGGATATATCCTTCGGAAAACCGGATATGCTTTAGCAGTGCTCTTTGGAGTTGTCACTACGGCATTCCTTATCAATTTTGTTCTCCCTGGAGATCCCGCACGCCTGATGCTAGGTCAGAGAGCAGATGAACAATCAATTATGGCATTGCGTGTCCAACTTGGCTTGGACAAGCCGATGTATGAGCAATACACAAAATATGTCTCCAGACTTGTTCAAGGTGATTTAGGTGTTTCTTATTCAACGAATCGTGGCGTACTGGATACAATCATTGATAAATTTCCTGCCACTGCCCTACTCGCTGTCACAGCAATGTTTTTTTCTACGTTGATAGGAATTGGTTTGGGCATCATTGCAGCAATTCGATCAAATACATGGATTGATGCATCAACAATGGGATTTGCACTTCTAGGAATATCGCTCCCAAGTTTTGTATTTGGTTTACTTTTACTATTGCTCTTTGCTGAAGTATGGAAAATTTTTCCTTCTTCAGGATATATCGATAAAGGCATTAGTCATTTATTTCTTCCGATGCTCACTCTAGCATTTCGTCCTTTATCCATCATTGCGCGTGTGACAAGAAGCTCCATGCTGGATGTATTGAATCAAGATTATGTTCGCACTGCTCGAGCAAAAGGTTTGCAAGAAAAAGCTGTGATTTTAAAACATGCTCTTAGAAATGCATTGAATCCTGTTGTTACCACAGTAAGTGCATGGTTTTCAGGTTTACTTGCAGGTACATTTTTTGTTGAATATATTTTCAATTGGCCAGGCATTGGTACATTAGCAATCAGCGCAATTGAAAAATTGGATTATCCCATCATCCAAGGAACGGTATTGCTTACAGCTATCATTTTTGTCGTCGTGAATGCAATTGTAGATATTCTCTATGCATTCCTTGATCCAAAAGTAAAATTACACTGAGATTGAATTCCATGTCCATACAACATACTCAAAGCAAAAGAGCAGAAAGTCTAGGAGCGCTCGCCTGGAAAAAACTCAAGAAGCATCCCGCAGGCGTAACAGGAATGATCATCATCGGAGTTCTTGTATTGATTGCTGCGCTCGCAGATGTGATCAGTCCATTTTCACCGACATTGGCTGTATTGGAATATGCTGAAAAACCTTCCGGTTTTGTTGGGAATGTATTATATGTTCAAAATCCTTCAAATCCAGATGAACCCAATATTATTCCAATTATTTCACACCGCATCGTAAAGGATTCTGTCGTATATCGCGATGAGAGCGGACAAGAAATGACGCTCGCACTTTCTACAATGGCTGGGAATGGTGAAACAGAATGGCATGGCAATCCCACCTATTATTTAGGTACTGATAGACTTGGAAGAGATGTACTTTCCAGACTTGTGTTTGGTGCAAGAATTTCATTACTCGTCGGTGTTGTCTCACAATTGATTGCACTTGTGATTGGTATCATCCTTGGCGCTTTGGCAGGATTTTTCAGAGGTTGGGTTGATAATGTGATCATGTGGTTCACAAATGTGATCTGGTCTTATCCAACGATTCTCCTAGCAATACTACTCAGCTCTCTGTTAAAATTCACAAATAATATCATGGGATTGACATTAAATCCTTTTTGGCAAACATTCATTGCAATTGGAATTTCAAGTTGGGTTGAAATAGCTCGTATTGTACGAGGACAATTCTTCTCACTTAGAGAAATGGAATATGTTGAAGCCACACGCGCTTTGGGTTATGGATCCATCCGTACAATTTTCCGTCATATCCTTCCTAATGCCATCGGACCAATCATTGTATTGTCAACCGCAGGCATTGCATCATCTATTATTGCAGAAGCAGGATTGAGTTTTCTTGGTTTAGGCATACAAAGACCGGAGCCATCTTGGGGTATTTTTATATCTGATCATTATGGCTATATCTTTGCAGGAAAATATTGGGGGTTAACCGTCTATCCAAGTATCGCAATTGCAGCAGCTGTCTATGGATTTAATCTACTGGGTGATGGACTCCGTGATGCATTTGATCCAAAAGCAATCCAACGCTAACCATGATCATAGATTCGCTCAAAAAAGTACTTTCTGATTCAACATCCATACCTCCTGCATTGATGATATATGGAGAGGAAGAATTTCTGCGCGAAGAGGCATATCACACAGTGCTTCGTACATTGATGCCTGATGGCAATGCACATCATGATATGGAGATTGTGGATGCTGAATCCTCAAATGAAGCACAGATAGTAGATATGGCAGATGCATTTCCATTTATTTCCGAAAAGAAAATCATCATTGTCAAACAAGCTGACAAATTATTCGCAGGAAAAGCTTCAAAAAAAACACAAACTCGATCGCCACTATTACATTATTTGCAATCACCACAATCAACGACTTTTCTCTTGCTTACAGGAGTTTTTCCATCACTCACTGGACTCAAGTCTGCACGAAAAAATCCAAAACAATCCGAAAAAGCAAAAAAGATTACTTCTTCCATCCCTGCTCCATTACAGGCAATCATTGATATTATTCCTGCTTATGAATGCGCAAAAGTTTCAGAAAGAGAACTTATATCTTGGACAAATACTCGACTTGCCGAGTATGGAAAAAGCATAACACAAGAAGCCGCTGAATATCTTATTACCAATGCAGGTCTTTCACTCCGCGACATAGCGAATGAACTCGAGAAACTAATGCTCTTCGCCCCCGAAAGAAAGCAATACAATGAGGAGGATGTTCTTGGATTGGTAGGATCTTCAAGAATGTTCAATGTATTTGAACTTCAAAAAGCAATAGGTCGTGGGGATGGGGCAAAATCTGTAGAAATCGTACATCATATGATGAATTCCGATGGCAATGCCATTATGATCATATCAATGCTATTACGGTATTTTTCTGCACTTTTCCGTTTGACTGATGCACAAGCACAAGGCGCTAATCCCTATGAAATCGCCAAAATCGTCGGAATCAATGCCTATTTTTTACCTGAATATCAGTCAGCACTAAGGATTTTTCCTCCAATGAAGTTAGCAAGGGCATTCTATCTGCTCCGCAATGCAGATCTAACCCTCAAATCCACTTCCCAATCCCCTGTTATAGTGCTACAAACCCTCATGATTGGCTTGCTTGCCTAAAAAAACCCATTACCAATGATCTAAATTGTTTGGATGGTTTCTTGACTCTCCGTATATTTGTGTCTCTATTTCTCTAACTGAATACTTTTATACCGTATGGCACATCATAAGTCAGCGATCAAACGCGCCCGTCAAAACAAAAAGCGCGCAATTTACAATCGAGCCAATCGCAAAGCATATCGCGAGGCGATCAAAGCAGTTCGTTTGGCAAAAACTGTTCAAGAAGCGGAAGCTTTATTTGTCAAAGCTACAAGCATTTTGGATAGAGTTGCTTCACGCGGTGTATTGCACAAGAACAATGTTGCAAACAAGAAATCAAAACTTGCATTGCATATTAATAAGATGAAGGCAGCCCAAGCCTAATTCGTTTGCACCCGTAGCTCAACTGGATAGAGCATTTGACTACGGATCAAAAGGTTTGGGGTTCGAATCCCTACGGGTGCGCTTCACAGATTTATACAATTCATCTCAACAGAATATTTATGCTGAATCAAGCGAAAAAAGCAGAGATAACAAAGCAATATGGTGGCAGTGAGAAAAACACTGGTTTACCAGAAGTACAGATAGCTTTATTAACGGAGAATATTTCCGTTTTGGCAAAGCATCTTGAACAACATAAAAAAGATCATCATAGCCGTCGTGGTCTCATGCAAATGGTTAGCAAAAGAAAGAAGCTTTTGAATTACCTGATGCGTAGCGACATCACCCGATATCGTGCAATTATTAGTGCCTTATCGATCAGAAAGTAACCGAAAGGGCGCTCTTAGCGCCCTTTTTTGTTTCTTTGACATTTTTTTTACCATGGGGACTTCATTCTGAAAGACATGCCGCTCTGAGTGCAGGACGGAATCTTTGAAGATTTCATCCTCCGCTCAGACTTCAGTCTTCGCATCAAGTCCAACCATGAATGTTTCATGTGCTATCACAAGGAGATTTATGGCACAACATTCAGTTTCCCTCACACTTAATGGACGGGAATACACACTCGAGACGGGGCGTTTTGCAAAATTGGCAAATGGTGCCGTCATGGTTCGTCATGGCGATACAATGGTGCTTGTTACAGCTTGTGCTTCACAAGATCCAAGGCCGGATATCGACTTCTTACCATTAACTGTTGAATACCGCGAAAAAGCTGCAGCTGCAGGTAAGATACCAGGTGGTTTTTTCAAACGCGAAGGTAAGCCAAGCGAGAAAGAAATTTTATCTGCACGATTGATTGATCGTCCTGCCAGACCACTCTTCCCCAAAGGCTGGCAACATGAAACACAACTTGTTGCTTCAATCTATTCATCAGAATCAGAAATCGATTCAGACACACTTGCTGCAGTCGGTGCCTCTGCTGCTCTTGTCATTTCAGATATTCCATTTAATGGTCCATATTCAGAAGTGCTCGTCGGTCGCGTACAAGGTGAATTCATTTGTAATCCTACAATGTCACAGCTTCTTGAGTCTGATATTGAAATCACCGTTGCAGGAACTGATGAAGCAATCATGATGGTGGAAGGCAGTTCAAAAGAAATTTCTGAAGATGATTTCATTGCTGCTTTGGAATTTGGTCATGCAACAATCAAGCAAATCAATGCATTGCAATTGAAATTGCGAGAACTTGCTGGGAAACCTAAAAAGGAATTGACCATTGTTGAAGACGATGAAGCATTACTTCTAGCTGTGAAGTCAATTGCTTCCCCGCTTATCAAAGAACAAATTCGAAAAAACTCCACAAAAGAAGAACGTATTGAATTTGCAAAATCATTGCGTGAAACGGTATTGACCACTTTGCAAGAAGCCGAGCCACTAGAGGATCAAGCATTACTCGATGCGCGCACTAAAAAGGTCAAGGGATATATTTACAAAATTGAAAAACATGAAATGCGTCGCATGATCATTGATGACAAGCGTCGCCTAGATGGAAGAAAAACGACAGATATCAGATCAATTGATTGCTTACCTGGCTTACTTCCAAGAACACATGGCTCTGCATTGTTTACTCGTGGTGAAACCCAAAGCTTGACAACAGTCACACTCGGTACCAAGAGTGATGAACAAATGATTGATGGTTTATTCGAAACAGAATACCGTCGCTTCATGCTTCATTATAATTTCCCTCCTTTCTCAACAGGAGAAGCCGGTAGAATGACCGGTACAAGTCGTCGTGAAATTGGACATGGAAAACTTGCAGAGCGTGCATTGAAAGTCATGATGCCTGGTGATGAAGACTTCCCTTATGTTGTTCGCATTGTTTCCGATATTCTTGAGTCGAATGGATCATCTTCCATGGCAACAGTTTGCGCAGGAAGTTTGGCATTAATGGATGCAGGCGTGCCTGTTAAGAAAGCTGTTGCAGGTATTGCAATGGGACTCATCATGGAAGAAGATGATTCAGCTATTCTGAGCGATATCTTAGGTGATGAAGATTTTCTTGGTGATATGGATTTCAAAGTTGCTGGCACTGTAGATGGCATCACTGCATGTCAAATGGATATTAAGATTGGTGGACTGTCAACAGAACTCATGCGCAGAGCATTGGATCAAGCAAAACATGGTCGTTTGCACATTCTTGGTATTATGAATGGAGCATTGCCCGAACATCGTGCCGATCTTTCTGAATATGCTCCACGACTCACCACAATCATGATTCCACAAGACATGATTGGTACTGTGATTGGACCTGGTGGTGACACAATTCGTGGAATGCAAAGAGAATTTGGTGTTGAGATCACCATCGAGGATGATGGATCATGTATCATTGCAGCTACAAATCAAGAAGCCGCACAACAAACAATTGCTCGAATCAAGGCACTTACAAGTCCGCCGGAAGTAGGTAAAGTTTATACCGCAACCGTAAAAGATGTTCGTGAAGGACTCGGTGCAATCGTTGAATTCATGCCAAAGACCAAAGGACTCTTGCATATCTCACAAATCAGTTATGAATATTTCCAGAATGTGAGTGATGTATTGAAAGTTGGGCAACAAATTGATGTCAAACTTCTCGAAATTCAATCAGATGGAAAATTTAGATTAAGTCATAAAGCTCTCCTTACACCTCCAGAGGGATATGTGGAGCCACAAAGACCAGAACGACCACGCCGTGATGATCGCGGTGGTCGCGGTGGATATGATAGAGATCGCGGTGGTCGCGGTGGATATGATAGAGATCGTGGTCCTCGCCGCGATGACAGACATCGCGATGATCGTCCCCCACGCGAGGATAGACAAAGAGATGATCGCCCACATGATGATAGAAGATTTGAAGATTAAACATAATCCCCTTGCTGAAAAGTAAGGGGATTTTTTTATTGAATCAATGAGAATGTTCAACTGATTAAAAGTTCAAAGGTTCATATATTTGTATAAATCATTGGGAAATCATTGAGTATTATCATGCCAACACTCTTCATCATTTTCGGCACTTTGCTTGCGAGCATCATTACAATTCTCAGCATTTATTTTATTATGCCATTTCCAGGCAGTCAATATGCAGAGACTATTGACATTGCATATACATTGCACCGTGCCTATTGGTTCGTATTGATTCCTTTATTGGGACTTGCAGTCTATGGATATATTCGTTTATATCTTGATAATGCAGCAATGCTTAGAAAAGTAGTATTGACTATTCCATTCTTGATCATTGGCATCATCATGTATATGGCCGATCGCGTAATGAGTGCAGATGCTATGTTCTTACAACCTACTACCATTGAACATGTTTCTGTACAAGATATTGGACTGGATACTTCAATGATTGTCATTGGCACAGAGATTAACGGAGAATCAAAAGCATATCCACTCAATGTTGTTGGGTATCATCATCAAATCCGTGATTCAATTGGTGGCGTTCCTGTTATGATTACCTATTGCACTGTCTGTAGAACAGGGAGAATTTGGGATCCAATCATTGATGGAACAAATGAAACTTTCCGCCTTGTGGGCATGGATCATTTCAATGCCATGTTTGAAGATCATTCCACTGGTTCTTGGTGGAGACAGGCCAATGGCGAAGCAATTACCGGTTCGAGCAAAGGAAAAATGCTGAAAGAATATCCCGTGTTTCAAAAAACAATTGCCGAATGGAAAAGACGCTATCCAAAATCACTTGTCATGGTTCCCGATCCTGAGTTCAAGAATAATTATGCCGGTTTGCAGGGTTATGATAAAGGAATCATCAAAAGTACTCTCGTTGGAACAAATGCAGGATCTTGGAAGGACAAATCATGGGTAATAGGTATTCGAGTTGGTGAAACAACGAAAGCATATGATTGGATTTCCACAAAAGCAAAAAGAGTGATTCTTGATAAAGTGCAAGGTGAGCCAATAATGGTTTCCATTCAATCCGACAATGCGACATTCAATGTGTGGAGCAGAAAGGTCGATAGTTTGATTCTGAATCCAATGTCAATGGGCAATGATCAATTCTATGATCAAGGTACTCAAACTCTTTGGGATAAAACTGGTCGATGCATCGATGGATTCTTACTTGGAAGACGCCTCACTTCAATCCCTGCTTATCAGGAATTCTGGCATTCATGGCGCACATTTAACCCTATGACATTGACCTATGGAACGCCACGCTAAGCATGACCTTCCTTTGCTGAAAATTGGGTATTTTTGTCCTTTACCTCAAGAATACCCGAATCGCCACGATGACCTCACAGGATGACAAATTATACAGCTCGGTTGATTATACCCTGATCCGCCGATTACTTGTTTTTGTCAAACCCTATCGCATTCCCCTATTTATTGTGTTCATTCTCACCGTCATTGCGGCGGGTATGGCACCATTGAGACCATATCTCACCAAAGTTGGTATTGATTCTTATATCATCAAACATGATGAACAAGGATTAATGATGATGATAGGCGTGATCTTATCTGTATTGCTCTTGCATGCAGGGTTGCAATATCTCACATCCATCATGCTCCAAAGAATTGGACAAAAAGTACTATTCAATATTCGAATGGAAGTATTTAATCATATCCAATCGCTATCACTTAGATCATATGACACAACGCCGGTTGGAAGATTGGTTACGCGAGTTACCAATGATATCGAAGCATTGAATGAATTATTCACATCCGGCGTGGTTACAATCTTTTCGGATATACTGCTCATTGCTTTCATTATAAGTTTCATGCTTGCTACAAGTTGGCAAGTTACGCTCGTCACAATTGGTGTCTTGCCAATCCTAATCATTGCAACTGTTATTTTTCGAAAAAAAGTTCGTGTCGTCTATAGTGAAACTCGTCGATTGATTGGTAAACTCAATGCATTTTTGAATGAATATATCACCGGAATCACAACGATACAATTATATTCACAAGAGAAATCTCGTTTCGATGATTTTGATGATATCAATACCGAACATCGCAATGTGCAATTGAAGACCATTACTTATTATGCTTCATTCTTCCCTGTTGTTGAATTCACAAGTGCATTGGCATTGGCTTTAATTCTTTGGTACACATCTTCTCATATCTTCGAAGGTACAATGTCGCTAGGTATGCTCATTGCATTTACACAATATGCTGAGATGTTTTTTAGACCAATCAGAGATCTCACTGAAAAGTATAATACCCTACAAAGTGCTGTTGCAGCTGCTGAGAGAATTTACGACATACTCGACACTCCAATTCCAATGAAGGATGAAGCAACTGCAAGAGAGATGAGTTCATTTACAGATGAAATAACTTTTAATAATGTCACATTTGGATATGTACCTGATAAAACAGTGCTTCATGATATCTCATTCACAGTCAAAAAAGGACAAATGATTGCACTTGTCGGTGCTACCGGATCAGGGAAAAGTTCAATTGTTAATTTACTCTGCAGATTTTACGATCCTCAATCAGGCGGGATAAGCATTGATGGTAAAGATATTCGAAGCTTTACTAAATCATCACTGCGATCACATATCGCACTTGTGCTTCAGGATGTGTTTTTATTTTCGAGATCGGTGGCAGACAATATTTCACTAGGTAATCCTTCCATAAGCCGCACTGCAATCGAACAAGCAGCTGATGCATTGGGAGCGGGTGAGTTTATTCGGTCATTACCTGAAGGTTTTGACACTCAAATGATTGAGAGAGCCGGGAATCTTTCTGTAGGACAAAAGCAGTTGATTTCTTTTTGTAGAGCATTGGCATATGATCCAGATATCTTGATACTTGATGAAGCAACTTCGAGTATTGATACTGAAACCGAACAACTCATCAATGCATCGCTTGATACATTGATGTGTAATCGCACATCAATTGTGATTGCTCATAGACTATCAACAATACAAAAAGCAGATACAATTATCGTACTCCATCAAGGGATGATCAGAGAAATGGGCACACATCAAGAATTGCTCAAAGAAAAGGGATATTATGCTCGATTACATGCTTTGCAATTTGGAGGCCTGAACAGCCAAGAACAGACATCACCTGGTGCATAAAACGCCTTCTTCTCAATGGTATAACCCCCTTATTTTTTGTAAGTTGCACTTATTCATTCACCAATCATCAGGAGCTTGATCATGGAAGCAATCTATTCACTTGGATTCCTCTTTTTCTTTGCTTTGTTGCTATCACTTAGGACAGTTGCTCAAGGAACTGTGGCAGTAGTGACGTCTTTTGGAAAATATAGAAGATTAATGTCTGCCGGATTGAATGTCAAAATCCCCATCATCGAAACCATACATAGAAGAATTAGTGTACAAAATCGATCTGTAGAATTGGAATTTCAGGCGATTACCGTTGATCAAGCCAATGTGCAATTCAAAACGATGCTATTGTATTCTGTTCTTGATCAAAGAGAAGAAACTATTCTCAATGTTGCCTTTAAATTCGTTGATGAACGCAATTTCATGCAAGCATTGATTCGTACCGTTGAAGGAGCTGTAAGAAGCTATGTTGCAACAAAAAAGCAGTCCGAGATTTTATCTCTTCGAAGAGAAATCATTGATCATGTAAAAGATCAACTTGATTCTACTCTCGAGGAATGGGGATATCATCTTATCGATTTGCAAATGAATGATATCACATTTGATCAAATCATCATGGATTCCATGGCTAAAGTTGTTGCATCTAATAATTTAAAAGCTGCAGCTGAGAATGAAGGTCAAGCATTGCTCATCACAAAAACAAAACAAGCTGAAGCTGATGGTAATGCCATCAAAATCAGTGCAACTGCAGAAAAAGAAGCTGCACAAATGCGTGGACAAGGAATTGCACTATTCCGCCAAGAAGTTGCCAAAGGGATGAGCGAAGCAATAAAAGAAATGGATTCCGCACATGCAGATGCTTCTGTTATTTTATTTTCTATGTGGAATGAGACATTGAGACATATTGCAGAAAATGGCAAAGGCAATGTGATGTTCTTTGATGGTTCTACAGAAGGCATGCACAAAACCATGCGTGAACTTCTGGCGATGAGTCAGGGTACAATGTTTGACGGTACAAAAAAACAGCAATAATCATTACTTCAAATTCACTCTATGTCATATGTTTTTGCCAATCAACGGTATCATGAACTTCATGAATCAGAAGGACATTTCCATGCCGTTTTGGGGAAATTGGTTGAACGAGGATCATTTTCTGATACCAGCTTGATTATTCCAACCGGTAGAAGAAAACGCATGCTACATAGAATGCTAACGCGTGATGTATTTTCACTACATCAAAAACCCGTTCCAGAACTTCCTATTTATACATTGGAACAGTTTGCAAAACAATTGTTCATAGATCTGATTCCAAGGGGAGAATTTCAATTAATCTCTGATCCATATCGCGACATGTTGTTTGAAGAGGCCATGTTGCATGTGAATCTTCCTTTTTACAGAGGTTTAAGCAATACACTCTCCCGTCAAACAATTGACAAATGTGCAGAAGTATTATATGGCCTTAGAAAAGATGGCATATCATCTGAAGCATTACTATTAGAAGTGCAATCTCAGAATCCAAAGGAGATGCATGGCATTCATGATATCACGAGAATATCAGATCTCGCAACGATTCTTCAAGAATATGAAAACATCCTTGAACGAGAACAGTTATTGGACTATCCTGCATTGCTTGCATTGATTAAAGAAGCAATTCTCGAGCAACCGCAATCCATGAAACAATATGGTACAATCATCATGGATGGTTTTTCGGAGTTTACAGAACCTGAGTGGCTTTTTCTTGATGCACTCGAGAGATCTGAAACTCCTTTTGCTTGCTTCTTGGAATATGATCCTGAGAATGGTCCTTTATTCGGAAATTTTGACGAAACATTCTCCAAACTTGGAAATACTGGATTTACACCTCACAAAATGAGTAATGCAGAAGATTTTACTACTCCACTGCATACTCATCTTAGACATACTCTCTTCTCAGGTAAGCGGCCCAATGTTCCCCAAGACTTTTCACAACCATTTAGAATACTTGAATGCATTAACCCCCAATCGGAAGTTGATGCAATAGCACGATATGTTCGGTGGATCCATTCAACGAAAAACACCGCACTTAGTGATATTGTCATTGCAATGAGAAATCCGGAACAATACTCCAGATTATTTAGAGAGATATTCCCATTGCATGGTCTACCAGTCAATATCACTGATCGACCACCCTTGCATACTTCGCCTGTAATCATCGCAATGTTTTTGCTGTTTGATATCATCCGTCATTCCTGCAGAATCGAAGACATACGAACGATTTTAATGAATCCATATATCACATTGCCCGGAATAATTTCTTCACAAGAACTTCTCCAATCCTTGGATGAGATTATCAGAACAATGAGAATCAAAGGTGGAAAAGGGATAAAAGAATGGGAATCATCATTGTCTTCATTCAAACGGATGCTATCTGCAAGAAGAATGCATGAAACCATGCAAATTCAACCAGATAATGATGCAATGGATCGTATTGACAAGAAAATAAAAGCAATCTCTCAAGTTTCAGATGTATTTTCTTCACTTCGCACCCTATTAGGAAATGGAGATCAACAATGCAATCCTGAAGATGCAAGCAACTTGATTCGTTCAATCATTGAACAGAGTGGTATTGCAGGATATCTGGAAACTCTAGCACAACAGCAACAATTTCATGAACAAATAGATATCCATCAGACATCTTCCGAATTAATTGAAAAAGATGTACGAGCAATGCGCGCATTCTTTGTATTGCTTGATGAATACAAGACACTTCGCATGCATCGCAATCCGAAGAGTCTATCCACTTTGAAAGAACATTTGGACCGCATTGTATCGATTGTTCATGGATCGCAATTTCAAATTCGAGAAAAACCCGGTACAGGTATAACCGTTACTTCTTTGGAACAAATTCGAGAACTTGATTATTCAACAATCATTCTTTGCGGGATGTATGAAGGCTCTTCCCCATTGGCATATACAGCTGATACATTCATGGGAAGAGAATTACCGGATTCAGAAGAAAGACATATCCGCAGGGAACGCATGAGTTTCTATTTATCACTTGTGCATCATGCCCCTAGTATCAAGGATCGAACATTTTTGCTGACATATCCTTCAATGAGTTCGGAATTGAATGAACTCATACGATCTCATTTTCTTGATGAATTGATGCTTGTTACCGGAATGAATCCTGTAACAGACATTTGTAAACAAGCAAATAAGAATGATGCACGGGTTGAATTTTTGCGATATCTCACAACGAAAGAAGAACAAACCGATACAATGATTCATGAAGGTGATCATCGTTCATTGCAAAATATATTGCAGCAGTGGACTTCCCCATCGCAATTAACAAGAAAACATACACCCACACATCTAAAACCTGATGTGAGAACAACCTTTTCAATCACAGAACTCAATGAATATGCAGAATGTCCTTATCAGTACTTTGCAAAACGCATTCTGAGATTTTCGGAAGAAGAATCGAGTAGCGCTTGGATGTCTGCACTTGAAAATGGACTCTTTTTTCACCATGTCCTGCATCAATTTTATACATCACCATTATTCCCTTCTCGTGGAAGACATCATGTAGAACCAATTGTTCTTCATCCAGAAAAAAAAGAAGAATACCATAAAGAATTGATTGCAATTGCAGAGCGTGAATTCAGATTGATTGATTTTCAACATCCATTTATGGATATCGAACGACAAACCATATTTGGAGATACCGAACGAGGAATAAAAGGTCGTTTAGACATGTGGTTTGAGATGGAATGGAATTATATGCAGAGTTCAGTATATAAACCCGCACTTTTTGAGATTGGGTTTGGTAATAAAAATGACACTATTCCTGCAATTGATCTAGGAAAAGGATTAGTGCTAAAAGGTAAGATTGATAGAATAGAGATTTCTGAAGACCTAACTTCATTTGTCATTGCCGATTACAAAACAGGAAAGAATATTCCCGGAAATGCAGATATCAATAAAGGGAAAGAGCAACAAATGCCCCTCTATGCTCTTGCTGCAGAACAATTCCTACAACATGAATTTGGACTTCCACAAATCAAAGCGCATCATGCAGTATATTATTCATTGCATAATTGCACATCAAAAGTCGTGATGGATCCCGAGCAGAAACGATCACCAGCATTAAAACTTGATCAATTACTCCCTTTGTCTCAGCAATATGTTGAATCAATTCATAATGGTAATTTTCAAGTCAAAACAAAGAAAGATGCTGATTGCGATCACTGCTCCTTCATATCCATGTGTAGAATACATGCCATGCCACCGATGAAAGGTGAAGTTGGACCCGAAGAAGGTTAATGAGTCATGCTGATAGCATTACATAAACCCTATGGCGTATTATCACAATTCACTACAGATGGATCCAAATATGCAACGCTTGCATCATTCAATCTCCCGCCTTTTGTTTATCCTATAGGAAGGCTGGATGCAGATTCCGAAGGACTATTACTTCTTTCTGATGAAGCTTCATTGAATAACACATTATTATTGCCGGAACATAGACATCCTCGAACATATCATGTGCAGGTTGAAGGAATTCCGGATGATGATGATATTGTACTTCTTCAAAGTGGAACACTGAGTATTCAAGATCATATCGTTTTGCCATGTAGTGCACGTTTATTATCCAATCCGAAACATGGTGAACGCATGCCACCAATTAGACAAAGAAAATATATCCCGGATTCGTGGATTGAGATGACATTACATGAAGGAAAAAACAGACAAGTTCGGAAAATGACCGCAGCGATTGGACACCCTACTTTGCGATTGATTAGAGTTGCTATTGGGTCTTTTCACTTAACCGACATCGAATTGGGTACTTGGCGTGAACTCACAAATGAAGAAAGATTAATGGTATTTGAGAGATAATTACATGGAATGTTTGTATTCCCCATTATTACAATATGATAGTCAACACATTATCCTAAGTCAGGATGAATCAAAACATGCAAAAGTGTTGCGCTTACAAGAATCAGATCCAGTCCTGATATCTTCAGGCACTGGTTTTCTTGCAAAAGGAAGAATCAAATCAATCAATCAAGGACTATACGAGATTTTGATTGAAGAATGCAGAAAGCATGCCCATGAACTATCATTTCGATTTGGTATAGCATTGCCACTTCTCACTTCAAAAGATAGAATGGAATTTGTGATTGAAAAATTAACAGAACTCGGCATAACGGATATTCATCCATTCATCAGCGAGAGAGTTCAAACACATTCTTTGGACATGGATCGTTTACAGGCGAAATCTCTTGCTGCCATGAAACAATCCAAGAGATCTATATTGCCTACCATCCATTCTCTTTCAACATTTCAAAAATTGTCGCTCATTGCCGATACATATTCAGTCATCATTATGGGTGATGTAAAAGGGCATTCTACATTACCTTCAACATTTTCTGAATATTCTAAAGACAAAGGTGTCCTTGTTTGTATTGGGCCTGAGGGAGGTTTTTCAGACCAAGAATTGACCATTCTACGCTCATTTTCACATATATTACCCATTAGGTTGGGTCATACACGATTGCGAGCCGAAACAGCGGCCATTGCTTTAACGGCCATAAGTTCAATGCACTTTGAACCAGTATTGTAAACGCGTGAAAAATGAGCAATTTTGCAGAGTAACTTTCAATACGTATAAAGTAAATCATGAGATTTCTAGTTTCAATTGTTTGCATATGCTATGCCACGTTGTTATCAGCACAATTCTCCGGTATTGATCCGCAGAATTTTCCTTTGGTTAGAGCTTATGGGGGTGGTTCAATATTTGCAAACGCAAAAACAAGTGATTTTGCCGTTACTGAAAATGGAGTTGCAATGACAAATGGGTTGTCAGTGCAATGTTCAACAGCCGTGAATGATCCATCTGTCAGTGTAGTTCTTGTGATTGATATCAGCGAATCAATGAATGAACGCATGAGCAATGGAAGAACAAAACTTGAGTGGATGAAAAATGGGGCAAAGAACTTTATAAATTCACTTGTATTTAATGGCACTACACAATGTGCCATCATTACGTTTAATGGCCAATCATATATTCTAAGTGACTTTAAGACATCTGCAAGACCACTCAATGAGGCAATTGACAGCATTCAGTATGGATTGGGCGCTACCAATTATGAAGCACCGCTCATTGATCCGCAAAAAAGCGCAGTGGCTTTACTCAAAAAAACACCAGCCTGGGTAAGAAGAGTGGTAGTGTTTCTTACTGATGGCACTCCTAATCAAGATCCACCAGTTGCAAGCATTGTTAATCAATTGAATCAATTACAGGCAACTGTATTTGCCATTGCATTATCTTTCGATGCAAGTCCTGAATTGCGAGAGATAGCAGATAAAACAGGTGGTACAACATCTGTGGCTAATACAGAAGATTTACTTGTGAATATCTATAAAGATCTTGGTAATAAAAGACCAACCACCACATATTGTTGGTTATCATATACAGCACCTATGGGTTGTACAGAAGCAAGTAGAAATCGAAATGTGCAGATCATCTATAAGCCAACAAATCTTCGTCAGAATTTCACCTATATCGCACCTCCCAAATCTGTAGCTCAATTACAGATTTCGCAACTTGTATTGCCGCCATTTCCGGATATATCACCCGGTCAACAAGCTACACAACAACTTACAATCACAGCAAATTATGCCGACTTCACCGTGACGGGAGATGCATCGACATTACCTGCTAATTTCAGAATATCCGATTGGGGTGGAACTCCTCCACCATTCACTTTAAAAACCGGACAATCAAGAGTTATAACCATTCAATTTACACAAACAAGTCCGAGAGATATTCGAAGCGGTCGTGTGAGAGTGAATGCTTCTCCATGTAATTCTGAGTATGTATCATTAAGTGGTGGCGCAAAAAAGGTTGTGATTGTCTCACCAAATGGCGGTGAAACATTAAGTTCATGTGATAGCATCATCATTACATGGGGCGGAGTCGATGCAATCGATACAGTGAGATTGCAGTACTCAACAAATAGCGGAAATACATGGGAACTTATAAGTAACACTGCAACAGGACTAAGCCATCAATGGAAAGCTCCTTCAAATGGACAATATCTTTTTAGAATAGCTGCAAAAACAACCCGATCAGGCGGTATGTCAAATGTGCATTGTTCAGGAACGGGCATTGAAATTGGGCGAGGAATCTCCGCAAATGAACATGCATCTTCCTATGCTGTTATAGGTCAATATGAAAAGCAATGTTCGATGAATGGACAGCAAATTGCATCAACAAGAACGCAAGACATGTTTCTTGGTCGATTAAGGGAATCTTCTGTTTTGTGGTTAAAAACCGGCGTGCAATTTTTCAGTCAATATCTTCCTTATACTCTCGCAGGAGGCAAGGCTGTATTGATGGATAAGCAAGATGATATGTTTACTGCTACTGACATTGTGAGAACCGTCAATGCAGGGAGAGGGTCAATCATTTTACAAAAAATCACCTCGACCGGCTCTGTTGATTGGACAAAAGAGATACTTGGTACACAAAAAACAATCACAGCTCAATCATTCGGAGTAGATAGTCTTGGAAATTATTATCTCATTGGATCATATGATGGTCAATTATCAATTCCTGTAAAAACAGGCGGTACAAGTACGATAAATACAACAGCTATAAGACCATTTACTTTGGTGTTCAATGGCCGTGGAGATATATTAGCTTTAAAAGATTCTCTTTCAACTGCATATCCTCTTGTTCCTGCAGATAGTTCAAGAGACTCACTAGGTACTCTGTATACTGTCAAAACATTTGTCAATACGATCACACTTCCTGATACCAACTTTCGTAGTGCTGGAAAGCAAGATATTGCAATTCGGATGTCCGGTAGAATTTTGACACCTCCAGATCAAAGCGATGCAGCATGTTCGATAATTCTTCCACTTCTGACATTGAATCAATTTAGAATTGATATTCCACCTGTCAATATTGGATCGAGTATTGACACCGTAATGAGTCAATATTTATGTAATAGATCAGATACCCCCATCATCCTTGATGAACCAATCATAACAAATGGGGACGGATTATTTGTTATTGAACCCAAAGCCGGTACAGTCATTCCCGGTGATACATGTATACAGGTTTTATACCGATTTATTCCAAGTCAAAAAGGACAACAGAAAGCAAATGTTACTTTTGGTAATGCATGTACATTCGTTTCTGGTATCATCAATACTGAAGCTATTTCATTAGGTGCTTCCATCTCAAATCAAGATTGGGGTAGACAACGTATTCTGACATCAAAACAAAAAGTGATTCAACTTCGAAATACAGGTGATACCGACATTAATGTTGACTATATCTCAAGCGGATCGTCTACAGTGTTCACCTTCCCTTCTTTACCTACTTATCCAACAGCGGTTAAGGCGAAATCAACGCTGGATATACTCTGTGATTTTACTCCACAAGATACAATTTCATATCTTGATTCACTCTTGATCCGCATTGCGAAGATTCCTGACCCACTCATTGCCAAACTTACAGGCCAAGGAGGTCTTCCAACTTTTCAAGCAAATGACTATGTATTTGCACCGACGAATGTTGGTTCACTCTCAGGTGAACAAGGAACAATTCGCGCAATCAATCAATCTACTACGATGCCTTTACGTATTTCTTCCTCTTCCATTCTTTCTCCTGATGGTGACTTTTTCATCATCGGAAGGGATTCCATTCCAGCTTTGATTGACAATGGAATCAATCATGCCACAATGATTGGATTTAAGCCGGTTAAATCTGGCAAAAGAAATGCCTGGTTAACATATGCTCATGATGCAGCACCAGGTCCTGAACAACAACCTATCAAATATGATAGTGTGTTAATAGAAGGAATGGGTATCAGCAATAATCTCACGATAGACTCCTTGCTTGATTTTGGAACAATTCTTACATGCGATATAGCAACCATTGATCTCATCATCAATAATCCAAATGATCAAGATATCTCCATAGTCGGAATAACTATAAGTGATCTTCCTGGAAATACATTCGCATCAGCATTTTCTACAGCTGTCAATACACCAATTGTCATTCCAGCAAAAGGATTTGCTCGTTTACCAATTAGATGTACCCCTGAGTCAATAGGCCAGATTAATGCGATCCTTACCTGCTTATCCGAAGATGGCACTACATATACAACTTATCTTGTTGGTTATGGTGAACAACTCTCTTCCACAACATTGATAAATGGTAGTTCTGCTCAAACAATTCCAATATCCCCGGGCGGAAAGAATAACTTCGACATATCCATTTCACTGCAAAAGCAATTGCCTATTGCAGTTATAGACAGCATTGATTTCGTGGTTGAGTATCCGAATACATTACTTCAATTTGATTCAGTCATTTCTTTGAATTCCAATTGGAATATATCAATACAAAGTCATGATCCAATGATAGGCAAAGCACTTATACAAGCTCATGCAATAAATCCTGTATCCGCATTTTCAGCAAGTCCCCTCTTTAGGATGTTCACTTCTTCATATCTTGGGGATATTGAGGATAAGGTTCTATCATTCAAGTCAATTTATACTGCTCCTTGCATTACATCATCAGAAGCACAATCACGATTTTCACTCAGCAATGTTTGCTTCTCTCAAGGCAGAATAATTACGCTGATGAATGATCGTTTTGCATTTACACTCAATAAAGAAACCATAACTATACACTTGCCCTTTGATGCAATGTCCGAAGCTTCTATTATTGACATCAATGGAAGGACAATGAGTCTTTTACCATTATCTTTTATAAGTAAAGGTATGCATGAATTTGTACTACCTCATTTGCCTCAAGGTGTATATGCATTAATGGTCAAACATGGTATGTACACCATGCATGATACATTCATCATTCATGATTCTTCCATTTTCCATTGATTTATTTTTTATGAACGATATATTACAAGCAGCCACAGAACGCATGTCTTCAATTGTTGATGACAGAAGACATATTCATCGCAATCCTGAATTGTCTTTTCAGGAATATGAAACTTGTTCATACATTGCAAAACGATTGGATTCAATGAATATACCATATTCCATCATTGCACAAACCGGAATTGTCGCACATATTGGAAGCGGAGATCGTTGTATTGCTTTGCGTGCCGACATTGATGCTTTACCAATTGAAGAAGAGACAGGTCTTGATTTTGCTTCAACAACACCGGGCATTATGCATGCTTGCGGACATGATGCACATACAGCCATGCTCTTGGGTGCTGCTTCAATCTTGAAGGAACGTGAATCAACTTTAAATGGAATAGTCAAATTAATTTTCCAACCTGGTGAAGAAAAGGTTCCTGGAGGTGCAAGCATCATGGTGGCAGAGGGGGCACTGGAAAACCCAAGACCAGAAGCAATCTTCGGACAACATGTATACCCAGATGCTCCTTGTGGTGAAATTCAAATTAGCATTGGTCCAACGATGGCATCAGCCGACGAATTATATTGGACAATACATGGGAAAGGGGCTCATGCTGCACAACCACATCAAGGGATTGATCCAATTATCATTGCATCTGAACTCATCTTGCATTTGCAATCTCTTGTCACAAAAATGAGAAATCCATTACTCCCTGGATTATTGGCTGTAACTTCTATTCATGGTGGATCAGCAACAAATATCATTCCTGAAACTGTTGAATTAAAAGGTACACTTCGAGCATTTGATCCTGCATGGCGCGAACAAGCAATACAAGCAATTCAAGTTCATTCTGAACAATTATGTGCAATGCATGGTGCAACATGCGAAGTGAAGATTCTACGAGGATATCCTGCAGTTCATAATCATGAGGGTGCTGCTACATTTGCAATCAAGACAGCCCAAGCTTTGATTGGATCAACGCAAGTGACTGATTTCGAGCCAAAAATGTGGGGTGAAGATTTTGCATTTTATGGTCAACATATCCCTGCTGCTTTTTGGATGTTGGGTGTAAGACCTCATGATGAACAATCAATGCCTGGTCTACACAATGCACGCTTTACTCCTGATGAACAAGCATTTCCAGTTGGAGTAGCAATGATGGCTAAAGCAGCAATGGATTGGTTGAGTGAATCAAGATGAATGTTCACAGCATGCATGAAACTATCGTCTTTTTTGATAGTACATGCTTATTATGCAATAGAACGCTTCAATGGATTTTATCCAATGAACGCTCTCATACCATGCAATTTGCACCATTGAATGGGACTCACTCCAAGCAATACCTTCAAGAATTACATGATCTCCCCGATTCATTGATTGTTGTTCACAATGGAAATCATTATATCCTATCCTCGGGCGTGCTCCTTGTGTTAGATCAGATGGGTGGCATATGGAGTTTTATGAGTAGATGCTTTCGCATCATTCCACGTTTTATTCGTGACGCGATTTATACATACATAGCAAACCATAGAGCTGCATGGTTTGGAAGAACTGAAGAATGCTTGCTGATGAAAGGAAGTTTGAGGGATAGATTTCTTGATTGATTATTTCTTCTTGCGAATTGTTTGTTTTCCAATCCTCTCAGCCAATTGAATAATTGGCATAAAATCTCTTCTGTAGGAAGCAGGAAAACCCTTTTGTTCATCATAGTATTCTATGATTGTATCCTGCCTGAAATATGTAATGGTCTGAACAAATACAGCACATTCATTTTTTTCTTGTTGATGGATAAATGAAAGCAGAATCTCTCTTTCATTGAGTGAACCCTGTCTGATATAGGACGATGCGATGAGCGTATCTTTTCTGATTGATTTCACCATAAAATCATAGAATGGCAATGAATCAGATAATTGTTTGAATACGATGTCAGTAGAATCTCGATGTAGCTTGATCAAAAAGTGTCGCGACATGTCACCGCTTGCGCAACCGATAAGAAATGACATAATACTGATGATCAATAACCACATAACACTACTCATGTTTATGACAACCACCACCATCTGCCAGTATTATTAAATCCCCTGCACATGTTCCTCGAGACAATAGTGAATCTTGTGGTAAATATTCCCAGTCCCTTGTAAGATTATACATACCAACCCTGTCTTCATTTGATGTATAAAATCCAAGACTTTCCGCTATGATGGGAATGATATCCTGAACATTCAAATGTTCATTCACATTCACTCTGTAGATTTGACCTGAATATCCTTTGCAAACAAAAACTTCCATATTCCACTCATGTTATTATTCTTAAAATACGGATTTACTTCAAACCTTGCCATGAAAGATAAATCTCGTAGATTTGTTTGTCCGTTGGAGGTGCCTAAAGTAATTAGGCTGAGATCATACTCTTAGAACCTGATCCGGGTTATACCGGCGTAGGAAAACGTTAACACTCATTTGTTGTTTTGAGTTCTCTCCTCTTGCGGAATAGTTTTGTACCACTATTCTGCCGTCCACATGCTACTTTTTCTCCTGCTCTTTCCTATTCACCAGTTGTTTGCAGTTGGTTCTTCAATAGATTCTACAAAAACAGTCAAAACACCTAGTATTACGGTTAGTTCCACGACTGCTGATGAGCAATCTTCTGTAACCTTTTCCAATTTGTATCAACAAGACATCAAGAATACGCATACTGCACAAGACATTTCCCAGACATTGTCACTGCTTCCCTCGATCTATACTGTTTCACAAAATGGCAATAATATTGGGTATACGGCAATTTCACTACGAGGATTCGATCAAAGAAGAATCGCAGTCATGATAAATGGGGTTCCACAAAATGATCCAGAGGACCATAATGTCTATTGGATTAATATGCCTGATCTCCTCTCAGGAACGCAGCAATTACAGGTACAAAGAGGTGCTGGACTCATGAATTACGGTGCGGCTGCCATGGCTGGAAGTGTTAGCATCTTGACTAGTTCAGGTGCCAATCACCCCGGTATAACATATTCACAGTTTTTGGGATTTCAAGAATATGCAGATTATAAGACAGGAACATCGCGAATCGCTCCAATGATAGCAAAGTCATCACTGGAAATACAGAGTGGTTTAATCGAAGGGAACTATGCCATTTCAGCGAGATTATCATCGATTCAATCAGATGGATATCGCTTACATTCATGGGCTAACCTTCAGAGTTATGCTCTCAGCGCCACACGATTTGACGAATTTCTCACTACACAAATAAATGTATATGGCGGACCTATCAATGATGCTTTGGCATATACAGGTCTTCCAAAATCGTGGATACAAGATCCAATTCTGCGTAGAACCAATTTTAATGGTTGGGGTTTTGATTCAACTGGTCATTCGATTGCATGGTCAGTCAATCGCAGAAGAAGTGAAGTGGAAGAATTTTCTCAACCTCATTATGAACTATTGAATGAGTGGACTATTGCACCCAACATATCATTGAAATCAACATTGTTCTATTATACAGGCGAGGGTTATTTCGATTATGATGCATCATGGGCAGATGCTGGAACATTGCGTTTGACACCCGAATTTGGAGCTCCAGACAATGTCAAAATTTCCAATGCATTAGTTCGTGGCTTTGTGGGCAATCGCCAAGGTGGTTGGATTCCGCGGTTGGTATGGAATCATGAGCGAGGTCGATTGACAAGCGGCATTGAGATTCGATCTCATCGATCCATACATTGGGGATCCATACGGTATGCGGAGGGCTTACCCGCAGGTTTTGATCCGGATTTCACAATCTATGAATACAATGGAATGAGAACAATACTTTCTGCATTTACGAGAGAAGAATATCAAGTGAATGATAAATTCATGATACAGGGTGAAGTACAACTCGTTCATCATGATTATGGAATTGAGCATGAAAAAGCAGGAAATCGTTTTACGAAATATGTGAAAAGCGATGGAAGTAGCATTGAAAATGGAGAGCAAGTATTCGCCATAAGATATCTCTTTGCAAACCCACGAATGGGATTTCGCTATACGCTGACTGAGAATGATCATGTTATTGGATCTCTTGCATATACATCAAGAGAACCGCGCATGAATAATCTGTATGCAGCATCAGATTCATATTTCGGTGCAAAACCACTTTTTGAACAAATTGCAATCAATGATACATTGCTAGGATATGATTTTACCAAACCACTTGTCAAACCAGAGTCGATGCTCAATCTCGAATTAGGCTGGAGACATGCATCAGAACAACATCAATTTGGGATCACACTCTATGCAATGGAGTTTTTTAATGAACTTGTAAAAAGTGGCAGACTAGACATTTTTGGTGCACCTATAGATGGCAATGCTCCAAGAACTCGTCATATCGGAATTGAATTGGAAGGAATGGAATGTATCACAGTATGGGGTCAACATTGCATAGAACTATCAGGAAATATGACAATTGGATATAATCGCATTATTGACATGAATTATTTCACGAATGATGGTGTATCGATTTCACTGAATGGGAATAGAATTGCAGGATTTCCTGATTTCATGAGCATGATACGATTGGGATATCGTACAAATAGTTCGGGATTATCATGTACAATGAGACATGTAGGCTCTTTCCGTTCAGACAACTTTGATGATGAATTGCATTCAAATACTAAGCTTATCGATGATCTGCGTAACTCCTTCAATGGTTATTATGCAGACAATATCGTTGATGCTTACACTGTATTTGGATTGGATGCAGATCATACCATTAAAGGGATTGGCGGCCCATTTCAATCTTTGAGATTGCGATTACAAGTCATCAATGTACTCGATTCTCTCTATGCTTCTGGAGCAGAAGGAAAAGAATTTTTTCCCGGACAAAGAAGAATGTTCATGATTGGTTGTGAACTTGGCATTTAATTATTCTACTTGAAATGTAAGACATTTTAGATAAGAAGTTTCAGGCATGATTGGCAATATTGGATGACATGGGCTCTGACCTCCAATATGTATCAATCGCAATCTTCTATTCACTCTTTTTGATTCAGTTTGCACAATATCTATGAGCATCTGAGAAGTGATATGTTGTGAACAACTTGCAGAAACAAGAAAGCCACCTGGTCGAATCAATTTCAATGCTTGACGATTGATTTCTGCATAACCGCGCTTTGCTCTCACAAGTGTAGCTTTGCTTTTTGTGAAAGCGGGTGGATCAAGAATGATGATATCCCATGTCTTCCCCTCTTGAACACTTTGCTTTAGCATATCAAATACATCTGCTTGTTCGAATGTGCATACTGAAAAACCATTTAAAGCTGCATTGTTTTTTGAGGATATAATTGCTTGACCCGCGCTGTCAATACCAAGAACAGAACGAGCTCCACCTTTTGCGGCATGTAATGCAAAACCACCTTGATTCGTGAAACAGTCAAGCACATCCAAACCTTTGGACAAGTGTTCAACCCATGAACGATTTAATCGTTGGTCAAGGAAGTATCCGGTTTTTTGTCCGTGAAGAAGTGAAATGTGAAGTCGAATGCTATGTTCAATTATCTCTATTGTATCCGGAATCTCCCCAAATACCACATATTCTCCTTGAGTTAATCCTTCTTTTACACGAAGAGGTGAATCATGTTTTGCTATGATACCTTTTATATCAGGTATGATAATCTTGAGAGCTTCAATGATCATATCTAATCGCAGGTCCATACCAGCAGATAAACATTGCACAGAGCAATATTGATCATATCTATCAATTACCAATCCTGGAAGTTCATCAGATTCACCAAAACAAAGTCTATACGACTTCATATCGGGGAATATTCTATCTCGTATGGACATAGCTGATTGCAATCGCTGCACAAAGAAATCAACAGTAATGTCTGATTCATGGGAATGCAATAATCTAACTATGATTGAGCTGTGGGCATTATATAATCCAATACCGCAATCATATCCATAATCTGTCATTATCCTAACAATCGAACCAGGTGGAAGGGGCTCATGTTTTTGAAGTGATTCAGCATATATCCAAGGATGTCCTGAACGGACGCGCCCATGAGCATTTGGAAGCAGATAGAGTATTGGTAATTCTTGATTCGACATGTATTTTATCCTGATATATCGTACAAACTTATCGCTTTCATTGCTAATCGCTGCAACAATCAACATTTATGCTATTTTGCATACAATGATGCGCATCATTCCTCATATTTCTCTCTGTTTTTTCTTGCTTCTCCCACTTCGAATATTGGCGCAGCAAGAACAAGTCACGCTCTTACAAGCATTCCCATCTGTAGATTCTACACTATCCCTCCAATATTGGAATTATGGAACTGATAAAATTGCCAATACATTCATGTTTCATTCTGATGCATTCTTAGAAGCATCATTACCAATGGGAACGGAGTATATCTTCAAAAAAAGATATAAGGGCTCCATCATGAGAACGACTTCGATTGCCATTCAGGATAATTTGACAGTTCAAGGATTATTGAAGCATCGCATGTCGCAAACTATTTCTCTTCTTGGACAAGTCCTGTATAGTTCAAGGTCTGATTCTCGCGATATTGCATTACAATCAGCCAAAAGAACAGGAGGATATCTTGGAATTGGATATACAGGAAATCTCTTCAGAGGAGAATCATATCTAGGGTATGAAAGCAATGAGCAATTAGGTATTTCTGCAGGTGGCAGTTCTTTCTATGGACATGCACATCATATCCCCATTTCATTGGGAGAAGGACTCATGATTCGGTCTAGTGGTACCGGACAATATACCGTTATTGACAGCATCCGGCGAATGTCTGATATTGATATCAATCTCAATGCATATACACTCAGGAATGATAGATCCAAAAACACACTGTCTATTGACTTAAGAAGTACGATGCTACATCGTGATTTTTACTCACCACAAGGTGGTTCTCAGAGTGTCTTGGCGGTTGAGCAAAGAAAAGAACAGAGACATAGAGCGAATACAGATATTGGCATAGAAATACTGCCATTTCTTACAGCAGATTTCAATGTGAATGCAGAAATAGCTGATATCACACGAATGTTTCAACAACCAATAACAGAATTTAGCAATACGGCAATCAATAGAAATCTTCAAGAATTCATTGTGAATGTATCGGGTGCATTATCTTATCAATCAGATCAAGGAACACTGTTACGCACAGGATTCTCCTTATTTAATAGAGATGAAAAAAATGCAGTGATTCAAGTATATGACATCGCACAAGATCAATTGGACATCATAAGAAAACAAGAATTTCAAAGAGATAATATCTCAAATCGTTTCAGATTATTTTCACTTGGAGAATGCTCTGTTTCAGATATAGATACACTTGGTTATGATGTTTCTGCTTCCCTATTACGATATGATACACCCAGCTTGCAGAATAATGATGATAGAGATGAACAACTTCTCATAGGCTCTCTTTTCTGGAAACGATCAGTCACAAAACAACTGTCCATGTCTATTACCAGTGGTATTCAGCAGACACATGTTGTTTTTCTAAAAGCGGAGCGTTCATCGTTCAATAATCGGAATAGTAGCATTCGTTTCAATCCAGCATTACATTGGATGACTTCTACATTTGAAATGCACCCACAGTTTGAAGTGCTTGCTAATTATACGATTTTTGATTTCGAATTACCCGGGACAGCAATGAGAAGCTTTAGTTTTCGCCAATTCAGTTATCGTGATTCAATCATGTATCACTTTCACAAAGGTTGGACTCTTGCAGGTAATATTTTCATCCGTAGATTTGATAGAGGCATCATGTCTTGGTCTGAATTCAGTGAAACCCCAATTACCATGAGCACAGAACAGTTCTTCAAATTCCTTATCTTTGTTCCTGCTACGCAAGGTTTGCGTATTGGACTGGGAGGTAGATTATATCGACTTCTCCAGGAACCATTTCGACCAATCGCGGGGCAAACACAGTTGCAATCACAGACATTCATTTATGGTCCGGAAATGTACGGATCAATGATCTACCCTGATGGTAGTTCATTATCATTAAAATCTTGGTATGAATGGCAACAATTTGGTGAGAATAACAGAAGAAATCAGATAAATGTTTTTCTTCAAGCTTCACTTCAACTTTAATAGTTATGCAGTCTATACGCGGCACAAAAGACATTCTCCCTCAAGAAATCGCATCATGGCATGCGATTGAGAACATCATTCGATCATTGACTTCCCAATACGGGTATCAAGAGATTCGCACTCCTATCATGGAATATGCAGAAGTGTTCAAACGATCTGTTGGAGAAGAAACGGATATAGTCGGAAAAGAAATGTATACATTTCCCGATCGTGGTGGTGATGATATAACCCTTAGACCCGAAGCAACTGCATCAGTAGTACGGGCTGCCATTCAACATAATCTAACTGCGCAACAACAAATTGCTCGCTTGTATTATGTAGGACCCTTTTTCCGTTATGAGCGTCCTCAAAAAGGACGTCAAAGACAATTCCACCAATTTGGCAGTGAATTGATGGGTTCTGCAACACCGGAAGCTGATATTGAAATACTCTCTTTGGCATATGATTTCGTTAAAACACTCGGAATCAAATCACATGAATTGAATATCAATACATTAGCCACACCAACAGTAAGGACGCAATTCAAAGCAAGACTCGTTGAATACTTTTCTTCATTTCAAGCTGAGTTGTCGGAAGATTCCAAGAATAGGTTAACCACAAATCCGCTTCGTATTTTGGATTCGAAAAATCCTGCTGATAAAGCATTATGCGAACAGGCTCCGACATTGATTGAAATGTTAGACAGTGAGAGCAAAGATCATTTCGACGCAGTCATATCAATGCTTGATGGTTTAAGCATACCATATACCTTGAATCCTCGCTTGGTTCGTGGCTTGGATTACTATTCTCATACTGTCTTTGAAATTACAAGTACTTCACTAGGTTCTCAGGATGCACTGGGTGGCGGCGGTAGATATGATTATTTATTTGAACATTTTGGCGGAAAACATACACCTTGTATTGGATTTGGATTTGGCATGGAACGATTACTACTTGCTCGATCTGCCGATCAAAACATTGAGCAACTTCCATCATCGGATGTGTATGTAATTGGGTTTGAAACAAGTGAATCACATAATGCAGTCATTGGATTTGCGCATGAATTAAGAACAAAACTTGGCAAGACAGTGATCACAGATGTACAGCAGCGATCATTAAAATCGCAAATGAAAGAGGCTGATAAAATAGGCGTGAAACATGTGATCATTATTGGTCCTGATGAAGCACGATCAACAACTTGCATCGTCAAGCATTTGGAAACAGGAAATCAATACACAAAACAGCGTAGCGATATGGAAGGGTTGTTTACAGAGTGATATTATGATCTGATGGCTTTTGCAATTGCATATCCAATTGCAATTGCCGCCGGAGCAGCTATCATGCTTGACATCATATACAAAGCAGCTTCTACTACATGCTTTTCTTTCCATAGCAAATATGTTTCCAAGCCAAAAGTTGAGAACGTTGTAAAGCCACCGCACAGTCCAATACTCAAGAAAAACCACATCCCTTCATTCAGGCTTTTCCCTCCCCCTTCTTGTACTGCAAATAATCCCCCAAGGATAATTGACCCAATAATATTAACAGTCATTGTGCCTATTGGAAATAACCCCGCGCTTCCTTGTAATACAATACTCATAAGATAACGCAAGATGCTACCTATGGCACCACCCAAACCAATCAACAGTATCATCATCCAAGTGTTTCCTTTTCTAACTCATCCAAATCTTTCGGTATAGGCTGCAATCTATTTTCATAGATAAAGAAACCTCCACCAATGACAAAACACACTATAAGATTGATTCCATGAGTAAGCGTCGCATATGCCAATGCTTCTTCAGGTAAAATGCCAAAAATACTCACCATTGCCGTTTGTATGAGTGAATGATAGACACCTATACCACCGGGAGCTGGTGTGAATTGTGACAGTGTACCAACTGAAAACAAGAATGTTGCATCAATGATATCTAAATGTGCTCTAGATTGAAAGTCAAAAGAATATAACATAATCCACATTGGCAATAAATAACCAAGCCAAATTCCGATAGACTCCAATATAAGGCGTACATATTGAGATGGAGTTTTAATAACTTCAAATCCATGTTCGAATGTATCTGTCAAAGTGTGAACTCGTTCATATAATGATTGAGAGAATGGTCGAATAGTCACTTTCAGCAACCAATCTGTCAAAGCAGGGAAAAATGCAATGATGAGAATCAATATGATGATAGAAGTTAATACCCCGATGACAGATAACATTTGTGCCCAGGAAAACCAAGGGAATGCTTTTTCTATATCAGCCCTTTGAAAAATAAATACACCGGCTATAAATAAAAGTACCATGATTGCATCGAAAAAGAATCGTTCGACAATCATCGAAGCCATTACGGTAGAAAGTGGGACTTTATCTCTTCGGGAATACATGATTGGGCGCATCAACTCACCACCTTTTGGAATGACATTATTCACAGCATAACCAATCATAACGGCTGAGAACATATTCAATAATGATGGCTTTTCAACGACTGGTGAAAGCATGGTTTTCCAACGCAAAGCACGAAGCCAGTGAGAAATGAGCATTACCGGAATGGAAAGTAATACCCATTCATATCGTGCATTGAGTAAAGTGGAAAGAAGTATGTCCAAGTTGATATTGCGTAAAGCGATATAAGAGGACCCAATCACTATGCTGAGAGTGATCACAATGCGAAAAATGTGCTTTGCTCTAATATTCATGACTGCAAGATACGGTATCGACGGCTATTTCAAGAGTGTTTTCAATGCTTTTCCTGTATAGGACTTAGCAGTTTTCATGATTTGTTCCGGCGTTCCCGAAGCAACGATATTCCCTCCAAGTTCCCCGGCTTCAGGTCCTAAATCTATAACATGATCTGCAGAAGCAATGACATGAAGATGATGCTCAATAATCAAAACGGTGTGACCTTTTTCAACGAGTGCTCTAAAACATTGCAATAATGTTGCAATATCATCCAAATGCAAACCAGTTGTTGGCTCATCAAAAATAAACAGTGTTTGCTCCGATCGAGAATCATCAATTGCGGCTGCCAATTTGATTCTTTGTGCTTCACCTCCTGAAAGACGCGTGCTCGGTTGTCCCAAGCGAACATAACCCAACCCAACATCGGTGAGTACTTGTAATTTATTGACAATGCGTTTATGTCCTGTAAAGAAGTTTAATGCTTCATGAACTGTCATATTCAGTACATCCATGATTGATGCACCTTTGTACAGAATGTCTTTAGCTTCTTTTTTATAACGCGTGCCTTTGCATGTTTCACATTCGAGTGTGATATCAGGTAAGAATTGCATTTCAACTGTTACACTTCCCTCACCTTCGCATGCATCGCAACGTCCGCCGGGAACATTAAATGAAAAATGTCCAGGACGCCAACCGAGTTGTTTAGCTGCCTGAGTGTCTGCAAAGAGATCACGAATTGCATCAAATGCTTTTGTATATGTAACTGGTGTTGAGCGAGATGATTTTCCGATCGGCGATTGATCAACTATTTCCACTGCTTTTAAATGTTCTGAGCCTATCACATCTTTACATGCACCGATAGAACCTGCAAAACCTGCATATTTCTTTTTCAATGCAGGAGCAAGCACTTCATGAACCAAAGTGCTTTTTCCAGATCCTGAAACTCCTGTAATGACGACTATGCAGCCAAGTGGGATGCGAACATTGTCGCCTTTCAGATTGCGTTCAATTGGTTGAATAATTTCGAGTGTTGAACCATTCCCTTTGGATCTTTTCAAAGGAATCTGAATGCTTTTTTTACTCGATAAGTATTGTCCTGTAAGCGATGCTTTAGAAGCAAGCATCTCATCAACGCTTCCAGCGAACATGATATGCCCACCCAATTCACCAGCATGTGGTCCAATGTCAATGACATGATCTGCTGATGCGATGATATCAGGATCATGTTCAACAACAACAACAGTATTTCCAAGTGAGCGGAGTCTTTTCAAGAGATTCATTAATCTCCATGTATCCCGATGATGCAGACCAATACTAGGTTCATCAAGCACATATAAAGTTCCTACCAATGAGCTCCCAAGAGATGTAGCAAGTGTAATTCTCTGCGATTCTCCACCCGAAAGTGTATGGGCCATTCGATCTAAGGTGATATACTCTAGTCCTATTTCAACCAACATGCGAAGTCTGGATCGAATCTCTTTCAATACCATCTCTGCAATGTGCAATTGATACTCATCCAACACTAAAGCTTCAAACCAAGCGGATGCTTCAGCAATTGTCATGCGAATGATATCGGGCAATGTTAATCCCCCTACAAATACTCTTCGAGCGGATCTCCTCAATCGAGCTCCATGACAACCATGGCAAGTGGTATATCCACGATACCGAGAAAGTAATACACGATATCCAACTTTGGATGCAGCTTTTTCTTCAGCTCTGGCAAAAAAGCCATTGATACCGGGAAACAATGCATCACCTTCCCATAACATCTGTTGTTGTTTTTCAGAAAGGATCGAAAAAGGAATTCCAATTGGTATGGTATGTCTTTTTGCAAAATCGAGAGAATCACGGTGATATTCAGTAAAACCGGCTGTTCTAAATGGATGGATTGCACCTTTTTGTAATGACAAATGCTTATCGGGTATGACCAAGTCTTTGTCTAATCCGATGCTTCGACCAAATCCTTGACATTCAGTACAGGCACCAAAAGGAGAATTAAATGAAAATAATCGTGGCTCCGGTTCCTGATACACAATTCCGCAAAAGGCACATTCATGAACATTGCTAAAACATGCATCTTCCATGGTAGTGATATTGCGGACTGTCACTCTTCCATGTCCCAAAGAAAAAGCTGTTTCAAGAGAATCGGTAAGTCGAGATACAAATTCTTGATCATTTTTAATGATGATTCGATCACCGAGAATCATCAATTCATCATGATCATCTATTGATGAAAGCTGAGTTTCTTGCAAATCAATGATACTGTCACTTGCCGGTTGTACAGCTCTATAAAAACCATTTTCAATCAGGGATTCAATGGCTTGTTCAAATGATTGATCGATTGCATGAATTGGAAAAAGAATATAAAGTCTATCTCCTTCATTCCACTCTGAAATAATGGAAGCAGCATGTGCAGGTGTATCTTTCCTAACAATGCGGCCACAGCTACATGTTGTAATGCCTATCCTTCCAAAGAGTAAACGGAGATAATCATAAATCTCTGTTTGCGTTGCTACAGTAGATCGAGGATTTCTGGCAAATCCTCTTTGTTCTATTGCTATTGCAGGTGGAAGCCCAGTGATGCTTTCAACATCGGGTTTATTCATTCTATCAAGAAATTGCCGAGCATATGATGACAATGATTCTACGAATCTTCTTTGTCCTTCTGCATACAATGTTTCAAAAGCAAGCGAAGACTTCCCTGAACCACTAACGCCTGAGATGACTGTAAGAGCATTTCTAGGTATATCACATGATACATCTTGCAGATTGTTCACGCGAGCATTGGTGATGGTGATATGTTTTATTTGTTGTTTTTTCTTCTTTGTCATAAATGATGATTCGCTCTATCGACAATACACACTGAATCAAAAAACATCTCATCAGCTTTGATTTTTATATATCTGCTTTAATACACTATCCAAAGAACTCTATTCAATTTGAATTCCTCATAACAAAATCTCACCTTGAATCGACAATTGTCTATTAGGTGCGAGATTTCCCATGATTTCGGAATAGTAATAGTCAAATATATTCTTTGCATTCAATGTAAATGTACATGGCTTTTCAAATAGTTCATTCATTTTCAAGATGAGTCGCATATCACATACATGAATAGGTACACGGGCATCAGCATCGGCTATAAATCCAAGTGCAGCGATGCGGGCATCTATTAATTCGACCCTACTCAAATAGCGATAATCCATTTGAAATTGAATATCATCAATGATTGGAATTGTTAGCCTATTATACCAAAGTAATGAAGATCTATAGGGCAATGTTTGATTCAATGTGAGATCAACCGGATCCATATAGGTCAATGAAGACTCAATTCCATACCCTTTGGAAAACTGGGTTCGCATCCCAATTTCTATACCACGAACTCTGGCAGAAGTAACATTTTGAAATTGTACATTCCCTGTTGCTGTAAATGATGGTTCAACTAAATCATCCATTGAATTATTGAATGCTGCTAAATCCAACATGAGCATATCAGCATCTTCTGTCAAAGGCAATACAGTTGATGCACCAATTTCATAAGAAATGCTATACTCTGGTTTGATAGATAGATTTGGCTGAACGGTAATACCTTGGAAACGTAATGCGGCATAGCGTTCAGCAACTGTGGCGGCTCTAAATCCGCGACCAATGGACCCTCTAAATTGCACACCAAAAGGAGCAATCCAACTTGCAGCTATTTTTGGGGATATAACAAATTGTGCATTGGAAGTGTCTGTTTGCTCATGATCAAATCGTCCACCAATTGTTAATACCAAACCATCATTTCCCGGTTTGATTTCAGTTTGTGCATAACCGGAAATAAATCGTTGCTGTTTAGTTCCATATATAGGAGCTTCAACCGTATTCACAATTGCATTGAGTCCGGTTGTTAGGAATACATATGTTGATAGCGAACGAGAATATTGGATTTCAGTATTGAATGATTGCGCATTACTGGCAACAGCTTGTTCATTCGGCAATAAATTATAATTGTCAAAATCTGTGAGAAAGACACTTGATCGAAGATTCAAGAGCGCATTATCATCGAAAATATGTCTAAGATTTGCTCCTATTAATGCTTTCGAAGACAAAGTCATTCTATTAGGATTGGAACTTGTTGGAGGCCTGGTAGCACTATCCAATGAATTCCAATATACCCAGTCTCCTTTGTCTTCATGAGAAATATTAATGATTCCCGTTAAAGACGTTCTAGCTCTATCATCAAAAGTATATCCTATTTTCGAGAATAGATTGAATCTTCTTGATTGATCTGTTAAGCGATAACTTTTATCATACCGTGTTCCACCTAGGACGGTACATTCCAATTTGTCAAATCTCTGATTATAACTTATATCCAATCCATATAATGGTGGAGGCATATCATGTACTACCCATTGATCATAGGCAGGTTGAGTATACAATCCGGCATAACTTCTTATCATGATGCGTGCTGTGTCAACAGGTGTTCGAGTAAACAAAGAAACAACTCCACCCAATGCACCCGTACCATATAGTGCAGAACCGGCACCTTTGACAACTTCAACCCTTTGAATTTCGGGCATTGGCAATGCATCAAATTTCATGTCTCCATTGTCAGCACTGAGCATTGGAAAACCATCCAATAACAATGCAACTCTACTTCCAATACCGAGAGCAAAGCCAGATGAACCACGAATACTTACTTGATCCCTTGCCACATTCACACCTGATACATAACGCAATACTTCATCGATACGATTCACATTTCTTTGTTGAATGGCTTGTTGATCTAGCAATGCAACTGAAACTGGGACTTCTTGTATTGATTGCGTTTTTTTACCAGCAGAAACGATGATAGCATTAGAGTTTACATCTTTTCGGACAAGGGAGATATTGAGGATGGCTTGCGGTTGTTCAGAGGATAATACAACTGTGAATCTTGTCATTGCATATCCAACATATGAGATACTCACAGTATATGTTCCAGGCTGCAAACGGTCAATCGTAAATGAACCATTTGCATTTGACCTAGTACCAATTTGAGTTCCTTCCAATCGTATCGTTGCTCCATAGAGTGGGATCTTATCAAGCGAATCAATGATATTCCCTTTTATGGAGTCGGCATATGATTGACAACTCAATAGAATGACAAAGAAAAAACAAGAGATGATTCTATTCATATCATTAAAAGGGTTGTGGAGGAATATTCTTAAAATCAACAAGGATGCGAATATTGACTGTATCACCAGATCGAATAGTGATTGGTAATGGTTCAAATGTTGGTTTATCTGAATATACACCAACAATTGTCTGATCATTCAAATCTGACGAGGTTTGTTGGGCAATTGCAACATATTGTAATGTCATAGGTGGATTTGATATTGGAATCTCAAATACAGTTGAATCCACAAATAATGGCAGCGAAACAAATCCGGAAATAATTGCCCTACCTTCCAACAATTCATTCACAATTCCAGCACTATCAGGCAAGGGATATGATGTAAAACCCGCTGCACGAATTGCAATCACACTATCAGGCGCATTAATCCAACCACTCTTTCCTCCAACATAGATGATCGTTCCTCGAAGCAAACCGGGACCAACTTTCACTTCAGGTGCAGGTGGGGCAAGACCTTCACCACAGGAAATCAAAAAGAGCAGAAAACAAATGGGTAAGGATATTCTCATGATGATATACCTGGGAACATGGATATAACAAAGTTACATTGCTCTTCAGTTTCAGGCGAATATGAATCTACCTGAAATGCAGCATCATTTCGAAGCTGTGTCAATACATTCATTGCACTATCACCTGAAATGCAATACTGTTTAGCAAGAAAACAAGATATGATAGTACCGGTTCTTCCTAATCCTTGTGCGCAACTAATATAGAGTGGTTTAAAGGTTTGCATAGAATCATCTATAAATGCTAATGCTTGATCCATTTGTTCCTTTGTTGGAATGGAAAAATCGGCAATTGGAATATGTATCAACTCCACACTTTCTGTTTTGTATTCTGCAAGTTGCATCGCTGATTCGGGATGTGTTTCAATGAGGGAAATCCATCGTTTAATCTTCGGTGGAAAATCCAAGCATCTATTATCATTACCTTCATTTTGCAATATAATTGGATGTTTACCTGCAAAAAGGAGCGATGGAATAACAGTATACCAAGAAACAGAATGGGACATAATAATAGGTCTGATCATGTGCATGAAATCACCCCTAAAAATAGTAATTTTGCCACCATGAATCTATTCATTTACAATGCTTTATTGCTCCTTTTTGGGTTCTTTTCCACTTTATTGATTTCGATCAAAGCCGAAGAATCCGAACCATTGCCATTACCAACAGTGGCTTATGGAAAAATTGTGCGTTTCACAGATTTTCCTTCCAAATATGTAAAACCACGCAACATTGATGTCTTATTGCCAAATGGCTATTCTCCAAAGATCTCCTACCCTGTTTTATATATGCATGATGGGCAAATGCTGTTTGATGATGCACACACTTGGAATCACCAAGAATGGGGTTTAGATGAAACATTGCAAGAATTATCGGATTCATTGCGCCCTACAATCATAGTTGGTATTTGGAATATTGATACTTTTCGAAGAGCTGAGTATTTTCCTGAAAAGGCATTGCAATTTCTACCGGATGATATTCGAAAAGAATTTATCGAGAAAGAATTACAAGGAAATCCTCTAGGCGATGAATATGTACAATTTCTTACAGAGGAAGTTAAACCATTCATTGAAAAGATGTTTTCTGCGAGTACAAATCCCGCAGATAATCTACTTATGGGTTCAAGCATGGGTGGATTGATTTCCCTTTATGCGCTTTGTGAATATCCACAACTCTTTGGGGGGATCGCAGGATTGTCTACACATTGGCCAGGATCACAGCTTGTAAAAAGTCCTGCAATTCCACAATCCATACTCACTTATTTGAATCAACATCTTCCAATATCATCAGCCAATAAACAGATATATATTGATACAGGAACCGAAGGGTTGGATGCAGAATATCTACCATATCTTGAGCAAATGAATATGATTTGTTCGAAGCATGGTTATGACAATCAGCACTATCAATCAATCATTGATGAAGGTGCCGATCATAATGAATTGGCATGGCGTGCAAGATTACATTTGCCACTTACATTTCTCTTCCATCAATTCTCATCACAATCAAGATAGGAATAGTTCATCATGCACATGCTTATTATAGGCGGCAGACAATTTCTTGGGCGCACAATCATTGAACAGGCTATACTTGATGGACACACCATAACAATGTTCAATCGAGGCAAGACCAATCCTGAATATATCCCCGAAGGTGTACAAATCATACTTGGCGATCGCATGAATGAACTTCATCTTCTTGATGATCTTCAGGTTGATTGCATCATTGATACTTGTGGATATATACCATCAATAGTAGAACAATCAGCCAAATACTTTTCGCAAAAAGGAGGACTCTATTGTTTTATATCAACATTGTCTGTCTATGATGACCTATCAGGCTCCAATGATGAACATGGAAGAAGAGCGCAATGCGATCCGAAAGAATTGCAGGTGACAGGTGAAAACTATGGAGCCATGAAAGCACATTGCGAAGATATTATTATGCAATATTTTCCCAATAATGCGCTCATCTTGAGACCGGGATTGATTGTCGGACCTCATGATCCAACAGATCGTTTTACCTATTGGCCTGTTCGCTGTGGCATGAAACACAGTCTAGATGGTACTATGTTGGCACCAGGGAACCCAAATACAAGTGCATGGGAATTTATAGATGTTCGGGATGTGGCCCATTTTACCTTGCATGCCATAAAGAGTAGATTGAATGGTATATTTAATGTGACAGGTCCGGCACAATTTGTAGAAGACATATTGACCGAATCAATGGCATGTTATGAACATACATTGAAGATACATTGGATTCCTGATGAAACATTGCTTGCAAAAGGTGTGATTCCTTGGAATGATTTGCCTTTGTGGATCCCTGAGTCAATTCCAGGACTTCGTGGTTTTCATAATACGAATTGTCAAAAGGCAATTGAGGCAGGATTGACAATCCGACCATTGCAAGAAACAATTACTGACTTATTGGAATGGATTTATTCCGTTCCCGATAGATTACCACTGAAAACTGGTCCAACTGAAGAACAAGAAGCTAAGCTATTAGGGCTTTGAATCAGTTTTCTTGAAGATCATTGAAGCTGAATTGATGCAATATCTCAAACCTGTAGGCTTGGGACCATCATCAAAAACATGACCCAAATGTGCATCGCAAGCGGAACATAACACTTCATATGTTGTGAATGCATACCGCTTGTCTTCAACTTCGGTAATTGCTTTCTTTGAGGCAGGCTCGAAAAATGAGGGCCAACCTGTACCAGAATCAAACTTTGCTTCTGAAGAGAACAATAATTGATTGCATGCTTTGCAATGATAAGAGCCAGGTTCAGCATTGTATAATAGAGCACCGGTGAATGGAACTTCTGTCCCTTTTTTGCGTATGATGCAATAATCCTCATAGGATAATGCTTCTTTCCAAGCAGAATCACTTTTAACGACTTTAAGATTACTCTTTTGAGCTCCTGAAACTTTATTTGCATCTTGCGCTGTACATCCAAAGATGCATGTCAGACATAAACACAATATCATGATTTGTTTCATGAATTTACCATAAGGGTTAATGATGAAAAATAAAGACAATGAATCACCAAAGAAAGTTCCTTTAAAAGCAACTGAACTCAAGCATGATCAATTAACATGGACATGCCCCGAACATATTTTTACATTTAACTCGACAAAAGAGTTAACACCACTGAAAGGCATTGTCGGACAAGACCGAGCAATTGAAGCCATTACGCTTGGAGCCGAGCTTCATTCACATGGATATAATGTTTTTGTTTCCGGTGTTAGCGGCACGGGCAGATTAACCACCGTCAAACATATTCTTGATCAAGTTAGCATAACAAAACCAGTATTGTATGATTACTGTTTTGTTCACAATTTTTTACACCCCGACAATCCAACACTTTTGAAATTCTCCAAAGGGCAAGGAAAGCAGTTTTCCAAAGCTATTGAAGATGTGATGATTTTCCTGAAAAGAAGGATTCCGCAATTGTTTGAAGAAGATTCATTTCAAAAACCAAGAAATGAATTGATTGCTGGTTATCGTGCATCTGAACAGTCCCTTATTTCAACATTCAATGAACGCATTAAGCCACTCGGGTTTGCTTTAGGACAGGTTGAAAATGAATTAGGGCTCATGGAATTTGACGTTCTGATTCTTGTAAACAAAAAAGAATATAAAATCAGCGATTTGGATACGCTTGTTCGTAATAAGAAAATCACCAAAAAGAAAGCTCAAGAGATCACAAAACAATATCATATTCATCGAACTGAGCTTGAAAACCTTAGTAGGTTAAGCATGAAACTCATGCAAGAGTTTAGGGATAAAATCAATGAATATGATAAATCCAATGTGTCAAATATCATCAAAGGCGCATTGGAATATGTAAGAGAGACCTATCCCACTGAACAGGTCATTACTTATATACAGGATTTCGAACAAGATATATTAGAAAGTCTCGATATCTTTCTTCCCGGTACCGGAAATGAAGAAGATGATACAGAAAAACCAACAGATGAAGATATCAAGGCGAAATTTGCTCAATATACTGTGAATGTTGTCCTAGATAATTCACAAACTGATACGGCACCTGTCATTGTTGAAACTACGCCTTCATTCACCAATCTCTTTGGAACGATTGAAAAAGTATTTGATAATAGAGGCTTTTGGAAAACCGATTTTTCTCAAATCAAATCTGGTTCTTTATTGAAAGCAGATCAAGGATATCTGATCGTGAATGCTATGGATATTTTGACAGAAGAAGGTGTATGGCCGGCTTTGAAGAGATTACTATTATATGGCAAACTTGAGATAAACTCAGCAGACAGTTTTTTCCAAATCTCTCAGACATTACTCAAACCAGAGGCAATTGATCTCCATGTAAAAGTAATTATGATTGGTGATGCTGATGTATATCATAGTTTTTATTTCGGCGAAGAAGACTTTAAGAAGATTTTTAAAGTCAATGCAGAATTTGATTATGAAGCACATAAAACCGGTGAAATGATGCATAATTATGCTCATTTCATTCATCAACTTGTTGCGCAAGAATCACTTATACATTTTACAAGATCAGGAGTATCTGCCATTATTGAATGGGGTGTCCAACATACGGGTACACAATCTAAGATTACTATGCAGTTTAGTGATGTTGCAGACTTAATCCGTGAATCGAGTTATTATGCTCGAAAAGATGGAGCTGGACTTGTAGAACGAAAACATGTAACCAAAGCTGTGAAAGCAAGACGGAGAAGAAATGATATTCTCGATGAAAAGATCAAGGAGCAAATTACTGCAGGCACATTGATGATTGAATGCACCGGTGAACGAATCGGACAGATCAATGGATTAACTGTCTATGATACAGGATTGGTCTCATTTGGTAAACCTGCACGTATAACAGCTGGTGTTGGTATTGGAACATCAGGGATTATCAATATCGAAAGAGAATCTGAAATGAGTGGAAATATCCATGATAAAGGTGTCATGATTTTATCCGGATTCTTGAGAGATCGTTTTGCTCAAACATATCCAATTACGATGTCAGCATCCATTGCATTTGAACAAAGTTATGATGGGATTGATGGCGATAGTGCAACTGCAGCAGAAGTCATTGCATTATTGAGCGCTATTACGAAGATTCCAATTAAGCAACATCTTGCAATAACAGGTTCAATGAATCAAAAAGGAGATATTCAAGCTGTGGGCGGAGTGAATGAAAAAGTGATGGGATTTTTTGAACTTTGCAATGAACAAGGTTTGACCGGAGAGCAAGGTGTGGTCATTCCATCCAAAAATATTCAAGACTTGATGCTCGACCCGGAAATCATCAAAGCTGTGAAAGCGAAGTCCTTTCACATATATGCTATTTCATCAATTGAAGAAGCAGTCGAACTCATGATGGGTCAAAGTGCAGGTGAGATGCAATCAGATGGTGAATATATCAATGGTGTCTTTGGAGAGGCAAGCAAAGTATTGCAAACTTATATGGCGCATACTTCTCACAATCAAAAAACCTTATAAAACAAAAGCCCGATTATATCGGGCTTTTGTTTATTTCATCTGTTGATATCGCGTACGATACTTTTTAGCTAAATCGGTATGTCTATTATCCAAGTCAATTTTTTTTCCTTGAATAAATGCATGTTCAACCTTATTTGTTAAAGCATCCAATGCATTACCTGCAGAAACAAAAAGGGTTGCATCTTTTCCAATATCCAATGTTCCAACTCTATTCGAGATCCCAAGCATTGATGCCGGATTGATTGTCAATCCCCTTAGAGCTGCTTCTTCACCCAAACCAAAGGCAATGGCAGTACCTGCATTGAATGGCAGATTTCTTTGCTGCCAAAAAGATGATTCAGTAAATGCCCAATTAATGCCTGCAGTTTCCAGAATAGATGGCAATGTATATGGTTCATCATAACCAGCATCATCATTTCTTGGGAGCGAATGTGTCCTAGGCAAGATGATTGGAACTCTTGCCAATTGCAATTCTTCCAAGCACAAATGCGCCTCTGATGCACCTGAAATAATTCCATTTAATTTATGTTCAGAAATGATTTCAAGAGCAGCAAGGATTTGTTCTTTCTTTGTTGCTGAAAATAGAACAGGCATTTGCTTTTCAAATATGGGACGCATTGCTTCCAAACGAATATCTTGAGCATTCTCAGCCAATCCATTGCGAGCTGCAAGCGAATACATTTTTGCTTTTGCAATGTATTGTTTCAATTCACGAAGATTATTATCAGCGTCTTTTATTTGCTCTTCTGCACTTTTATTTATCCATGGTGCTGAATTTACACTTAAAGAAGGGATATTCACTACTATAGCAAAAGTAGGTTGCAATGCAATATCTTCTTTCGTCCACCCATCCAATTGCATAATTGCACTTTTTCCGGAAATAGCTCCACCTTCAGGAACAATATGCGCAATCAATACACCATTATGTCTGATTGTAGGAATCACTTCGCTATCTGGATTATATGCTGTGCTAGCTTTTGCATTTGGATTAAATGGACCGGACTCTGCATTGTCGCGTGTTGACCTGACAGCTTCAATTTCAACTAAACCCAATGTAGTTTCAGCTGAGATAAATCCCGGATAAATTGATTTGCCTGTGCAATCAATGATTTCAGCATTGGAAGGTATATCAACATTTTTTCCAATCGCAATAATTTTTCCTTTATCAAAAATCACGGTGGCACCTTCAAGTGTTCCCTGTGAAATTGTGTACACTTTTGCATTCTTTAATGCGATGGGTTGTTTTTGTGGAGCCCCAGGGACTTTATCATGTCCTTGAAGGATGCATACAGATGCAATAAACGCTGTTATGATCGGCAAATATTTCATTCTTGACTCAACACAAAATAGATGATAAAAAAACAATCCAAATGGCTATAAAGTGAGATGCCCTTTGACGTCACCACTCGTCAAAGGGCACTCCCCATCCCACCTTTTCACCACCACAACAAATGAGTAACTCAACAAGTGAGAACTCAGGGACAAATATAACATGAGACCCTATGCAATGCAAGTGGAAAAAAGAAGAAAAAAGGATTTTTTTACTATGTGGATAAGTATGAAAAATATCCAAAGAGATTGGTTATATCGGAAAAAAGCCGGATATTTGTCTTCCTTTTCGACGGGGTGTAGCGCAGTCCGGTTAGCGCACCTGCTTTGGGAGCAGGGGGTCGTGAGTTCGAATCCCACCACCCCGACGATACAAATACCGCCATTTGGCGGTATTTTTTTATGCCCTTTCCAAAATTTGAACGGGATTGATGGCTTCGATTTCTTGAATTTCTCTTTTTACTACTGAAATTTGCCTCACATTGAGAGGTGTTTTTCGTGTTGTTACATCAATCAGCGATGCAATACCAATCAATCTGGCATCTTGCGAGAGAATTTCTCTACCAATTGGTTTATATGGGGAAATATCATCCAGCAGTATATCATCTACAATAATTGCTCTATCTCCTGAATGAATTGCCAAAGATTCATAAAAGACAGTATCGGTAGATGACCTCCAAAGGAGTCTTGCTTCCAATTGCCTTGCAATTTCCGCAGCAAAGGGCAATGCACCGATCCTAGCACCAATCACCACTTGCACATCCATATCCCAAAAGTGCTTGACGATTTCATAACTCAATTTTCTACATAGAGGCGGATACTGAAATGCCTTTGCGGGAGCATACCATTCATTCACAATACGATGATCGGGTAAAATGAATGCTCCATTCAATAAAGCACCACAAGCAGACAATTCATTGATGATCTCTTGATGTTCCATTAGAATGTTGCCGAGGAAATCGTAAATCTATATTCAGGTTGCATGCGTTGACTGTGTCTTGCAGAAAAATCCAAACGGAAAAACAGCAATATTCTATTCAAAGCAATACCTGTTTCATAATAATATGTGTCTTGAGATTGTGATGTTGATGGCAAAGGCTGCAATAGGATTGCACCCTTTGAAAAATCAGTCCAACCAATGCTTCCGGTAAGTATGAATTCAATTCCGAAAGATGCAATGCTTGGTATTCTCAATACACCTGGAATGACTTCACCGAAACTATGCTCCATTGACAATGCAGCGAATCTATCACCATAAAATTCTTTTACATTCATCCCTCTAAATACTCCATCTCCGGCTGTTGAGGAAATGGATGATTCAAGTGAGTAAAATCGTTGTGGAGGAATATCTCCCCAAGACCAACCACCTGTTAATCGCATATCCAATCTCCATAATGGTAATGTTGGAGTACGATAAAATGATTGAAACCCTAATTGTGAAAAAGAAACTTCGCTTACAGATTTGATAGCATGATTAGCAGTTATGATAAAACCACCAGTGGATATTCGGCGAACGGGAGTAAACTGATATCGGAATTCACCATTGACAATAGTATATGTACCTGTTAGTATCAGTGGATTGCCCCGAAATGAAACAGCATCTCTTGCAAGCAGAGCATAGTTTGTATTGACAAATGCTGGTTCATGATGTTCTTGCCGTATTCCAAAGCGAATGGCTGATGGACGAATAAAATCTTCCCTCCGCAAAAATCTGAGTTGACCCCATCCATATTCCCAATATAAACCCATACCTTGATTATAATAATAATCTCCATAGTCATTTTTGAATAAGAAAGAAAGCGTATTGATTCCATTCACACCAATGACATATGGATTATCTCTCCTAGATAATGTTGAGTATGCCTGTGCTTCTATGAATTGCTTTTTAGATTTATCTAGATATTGCCTGTGAAAAAGATCAATGTAGGGTTTTTTGTCCGCCCACCCATAACCAACTTGTACTCCTGTTTCAGCATTGAACTGTTGTGTGAATTGCAGTCCTATTCCTGTATATGCTCCATGTACGCGATTATAACGCAAAATATTTTCAAATCCGGTGAATGGTCTCTGCTGAAATTGTTGAAAGAATCTAGATACATCACCCAATAGTGAATTAAATGCACTTGTAGCAAGCGAATCCGGATCTTCCAATGACTTCTGAATTTGAACATATGCCTGTTCTTCTTCTAGTTTCAATGGAAGTACAACTTGCTCATTCCAGAATGTTGAATCGAATACTTGCGCTTTTTCATTGACCTCTACTCTTCTTTGCTCAAAGATTTCTGGATTGATCTCTTGATTGATAGCATATTCATAGGCAACTGTTTCGATGGTGATATCCACCCTTGGAGCAAATAAGAAAAGTATTTCTGCAGATAATGATGAATAGATTCGCAAACTCACCGGAAGTGCAAATCTTGACTCAAATTCTTGAAAACTCTGCTCAATGATAAATGATGCATCGAAAGGTAGTTTTACCGCTCTATTAGGAACAAGCGAGACAAAAACTGGTGACAATTGCTGTTTTTGAATGTGGATGACCCCAGAAAACAATCGTCTCTGCATTGTTTTGGGCTTCACTTGGATTTTGGCTATTTCTTCACCATCATCTGATGAAGTTCCCTCCAAGATAAAGTCATAATAGTCAAGTGCATTGGGATGAAATGGAGAATATACTTCTTCACCTGTTATTGATACAACATCTTCATAGCAATTGATATTAGTACCAAATGCAACAAAATTGGCTTGAGGTGGGATATTTGCTGTTTGTCGTTTCTGAAGAATTTCATTGAAAAACTTGTCCGGTTTTGCAAAATATCCTTTTGAATAGGATTCAAGAATTGAAAAAATACTCGTATCATTTCTACCGCTACTTCTTCCGGCAGTCAATGTATCGGCACTCACAACAAATTTCGTGTATAACATATAGGTATACTGTTGCAGTGAATCTCGCCATTGTTGTTTCTTTTGTATAACTGAACGCATGAGTTTCACACCTGGATCTTCAGCAGATACTATGACCTCGGCAGATCTAAATGCTGATTGACTTAATTGCATGTCAATCACAATCCCGGCTGAAGTAAGTGTGATGTTTTTGGTAGCAGATGTATATCCAACCATACTAAATGTTAATGAATAGTCCCCTTCTTTTACTCTCAGTAGATATGTCCCCTGTTTCGATGTAACGGTAGCTTTTGAATCTATGCCAATTGCTTTAATGGTCACGAACTTCAGTGGTTCTCCTGTTTCAGCATCTTTAATGGTTCCTCTGATTGTTGACAACTGAGTTGCTAACATACCATCATGCACAATGAGGCATGAAATAAGCGTACATAGTATGAAAGTCAATGTTTTCATCGATATAAATCAAAATGCTCTATCAAGCCCAACCATATCACGCAATGCCCTTACTTCCGATTTTGTTAATTGTCTATGCTCACCTCTTCGCAATCCACTTGTTGACAATGTGGCAAATCGTTTTCTGTCAAGTTTTTTTACATCATATCCCAAAGCTTCAAATATCCTTCTCACTTCTCTATTCTTCCCTTCGGCAAGAATTAAATTAACGATGCTATGATCTTTAGGGTCAACAAAAACTTCACATGCTCCTGTTTTCCCATCTTCTAGTTCTATACCATAACTTATGTTCCGAGCATCTCGAAGATCTATATCTTTATCAAGACCTACTTTATACTCTCTTTTGATTTCATATTTGGGATGGGTAAGGCGATAAGCAAGTTCTCCATCATTTGTAATCAATAATGCACCGGTAGTATTTCTGTCCAATCTTCCAACCGGGAATATCCGATACTTGCTACGGATAAGATCTAATACTGTAGTCCTGCCTAATTCATCTGAAGCTGTAGTAATAACATCTTTGGGTTTATTTAATAGAAAGTACACAAGAAATCTTCGATCAGTAACGGGTTCACCTTTTACGGTAACAAAATCTTCCAATTGAATTCTTGTCGAGAGGTCTGTAACTACTTTCCCATTTACTTTTACCATTCCGGCAGTGATAAACTCTTCAACTGCTCTTCTGGCTCCAATACCAGCATCAGCTAAATATTTATTGATTCTGGTCCCTTGTCCTTTTGTTTGTTGTGCCTTTTGCGTTTTCCCTCGAGATGCAGTGTTTGAACGTTGTTTCGAAGAAGGTCTATTGCGCGATGAATCACCAAAACCACTATGTGAAGTAGACTGTTTTTTCCGTGGTGTTTTTGTATTCTTACTCTGACCGGCAGGTTTGGAAGATCTAGTAGAAGATCCCGTTCTTTTTGCTTTCATTCTATTCCTCTTTGTAATGCAAGACAAAATTACGGAATTCTTGTGTTGTTGGAATGATGTCAGTTGAAGTACTTCAATGCGACTTGCATGACATCATTCGGATGTATATCCTCCATGCAAGCATGATTACCCAATGGGCAGGATGATTGTCCATGAATCGAGCATGGCCTACATTCCATATTTTTTTGGATGATATATGAATCATCAGCCATTGGGGCGAATCCAAATGCAGGGTGCGTAGGACCAAATATTGCAATTGTTGGACAATTAACCAATGAAGCCAAATGAATAGGAGCACTATCATTTGCGATAAGGAAGGCAGCATTCTTCATGGCATGTAATGTCCCATCGAGGGACATTGTTCCCGCAGCATTATGTATTCTATCTCGAAATGCATCCGGGATAATTGATTCGCACAATGATCTATCCGACTCAGAACCAATAAGCATTATCGAATGAGTTTGCTGTTCAAGCAAAGAACTAAGAAGAGTTTTGAAATGATGTTGAGGCCATTTTTTTGTATTCCAAATGCTCCCGGGGGCAATCATTATATAGGAAGACTGCTCTGCAAATAATTCAGGATGAGTTAATGCTGAAAGGAATGTCCTTCGATGTGATTGTTCAGCTAGGTTCACATTATTTTTATACAAAGAAAGAAAAGTTCTTTGCCTCTCAACTTCATGAATACCTTTTGTATAATGATGACGAGAAGTATATACAAATGACAAAGCTGAACTTTTATACCCTGCTCTTACAGGTACTCGACTTCCGGCTACTATAAGAGAAGTACGGAAAGACTGATGCAATGATATCAAGGTATCTGCAGAATATTCTCTTATTGTTTGTATCATCAGCTGAATTCCCTTCCAACCTGAATGCTTTCCTCTTTTGTCATAAATGATGACCTCATCAATGATATTTGGATAAGCTCTTGCAATTTCAGAACCAACAGGTGTTGTGACAAATATAATACGGTCTGTTGGTTGTAATGATTTTATCTCCTCCAATAAAAACATGGTTAATGCTATATCACCAATAAAACCTGTTTGAATGATAATATGACTTCGCTGTTCACGCATGATATTTCCAGCGATTATGTTGCCATGTCCACTGATCAGGATGATTACAAATGGCAGATTCCAACATTGCAGTATGTCTTTTTGTAAGTTCGATAATGTCGTCCGGAGTATTTGACAAGTCATCCATTGGTACTTCATTCAGTGTAACTGAATAGTATCCATGTTCATTTCTTACAGGCACAGCAAAGACTAGTGGTGTTTGAAACCGAAGTGCCAATGCTGCTGGAGATTCAAACACAATTGCGTCCCTTCCAAAAAAGGGTATACGCGCATCTTTGTGAGGATCCGCTGCCTGATCAATCAATAGCGCGACGGGTTGATTGCTTTGTAATGCGTGAATGAGTGGTTTTGCTGCTTGATCCATGGAGACTGTATGATTTCCCCCGCGCTGTCTTAAAGATATTATTGCCTTATTGACATAGGGATTTTTTTGATCTTTTGCTACAAGTAGAAATGA
>RGCF01000051.1 GCA_009919265.1 Bacteroidota bacterium
CTGTACTACCCTGTCTGATTCTATATTTGTTTCAATTGGAAATGCAACCATTATTCTTGATTCTATCATTGTGAATAATAATGAGAATAGAAGCTTGAATATCAGAGCCTCGGATACATCAGGAATCACCGGTGCGGGCATTAGCGCTCTGATCATGACTTTATCATGGAATCCAACAGTTGCAGAAATCACACATCCTGATTTTGGTCCTATCACGGGAGATACACTAGTTTCAACAACAATTACAGTACCAATTGACAAAGCACCAATCCTTGCTACATTAATGGTTAGGGGTTTACTAGGCAATGCACCATCAACAAGCGTGAAGATTGATACGATAAAACCAATTGGTGGTATTTTGAGATATAAATCAAGAAATGGAAATGTTTTGATTGGCGACATTTGTTATGAAGGTGGCGTGCGTTTATGGCATCCCGACAAATCATTTGCAAAAGCCAGCATTAGCGTGAATCCACATCCTGTTGATAAGGATGCACAAGTAATTCTCCGCATTCCTGAACAAGGTGCATTTATATTGCGAGCGGTTTCTATCAATGGAAATGAATATGCAATTGCAAAAGGGTTCACACTTCCGGGAATCATTACGGCAACTCTTTCACATAGAGAATTTTCTCCCGGTATGTATGTCCTGATGCTTGATACAAAAACCGAGCATTGCTCACTTCCAATCATCATCAGTAACTAATATGCGACAAATCAATAAATCAGATGAAGAATGGAAAGAGTCACTTACTGAACTTCAATTTGCAGTGACAAGACTCAAAGGTACTGAGCGTGCTTTCACAGGAGAGTATTGGAATCATCATGAGGATGGAACATATTCTTGCGTTTGTTGTGGTGAACCACTATTTACTTCAAAAGAAAAATATGATTCAGGATGTGGCTGGCCTTCTTTTTTTGAAGCACCGAAACCTGAATTGATTGAAGAAATTCCTGATTATTCCCATGGTATGGTGCGAACCGAAATCATGTGTTCACAATGTGGATCTCATCTTGGACATGTTTTTCCGGATGGACCAGCACCAACAGGAATTCGCTATTGCGTCAATTCCGCTTCCCTTTCATTTTCATCCAAGGATGCACATGGCAAAGAAAAATGAACAACGGTTTGAAGATCAAATCAAAAGACTCGAATACATAGTTTCTGTTTTGGATCAAGGAAATGCTCCACTCAATGAAATGATGGAACTATATGAAGAAGGGATTGCATTGATAGGTGCATGTAAAAAAACACTTGATGAAGCTGAGCAAAAACTCACTGTACTTGGTGCTTCATAAATCAAGGTTTTGCAAAACAGGAATATGGATGGGTGAGTGCAATATTTCGAAGTGAGGGTGTTTTGAATGTGCCTATATCTTTATCGGATTTTGTAACATAATATCTTCCCTTGTCATAATAATGGGTATGCAATCCGGTACTGTGAAATTTGCCATCAGAAAGATGTGGTCCACCATGACATGTAACACAATGAGCTTTTCCTTCAAACAGAACTTTACCTCTCTGTTCCTGCGCATTTAAAGCAGAAAGATTACCCTCAAGAAATGCATCATATCTTGAAGATCCCGAAATGATCATGCGCGTAAAAACTCCAATTGCATTGGCAATTCCCTTCACTGAAATTTCTTGCTGACCACATGCTCTATTCCATAATTGAAGAAGAGTTTCTGATTGCATAACTGCTTGTTTGACATTTGAATCTGTTGCATACATTTCATTTGGGCTTCGTAATGCATCCTCAATTTGATCTTCTAGAGATACTGCTCTACCATCCATAAAAAATGAAGATTGAAATGCAGCATTGACAATTGACGGTGCATTGCGCATTCCTGATTCATTTGCAACTCCTTTGCTAACGATATGTCCAGCATCAGAAAAACCAAATTCTTGTTTATGACATGAAGCGCAGGAAACAGAAGCATCTCCTGACAATGTTACATCATAAAATAATGCACGGCCAAGTTCAAAAACAGGCTGAGAAAAAGATTGATGAGCTGAAAATGGGATAAGAGAAACCCCAGAAGGAAGTTTCATTGTGATTGGTGAACATTGCTCTACTATTGGAGCGGTTGAATCAGAACATGATACACAGCATAAAACCATCACAATGATCATTGGAACACTATGGTGGAATGCACGAATCATTGATAGATCAGGAATTATCCGATGAAAAAACATCCTTCATTTTTTCTTTGAATTCAACAGCTTCTCTACCCTTCAATCCAAGTTCAGCCAATTGTTCATCAGTGGGGATATCAGTGGATTTAAGGAGAAATTGCATCACTCTTATTTCAGGAGCGGTTAGGCGATGAGCATTCAAAATGTAATCTTCAAATGCTTCCCAAGCATGCGGAACAAAAGGTTTTACCAATTCAGCTATTGCCTCTGCAAAAACACGAATCTCATATTGTGCATGTGCATCAATGCGAAGGCGAAGGAAGTGGAAGAGATTATGCAAATCAATCTTCCAATACCATTCTGTATAATTTGAAACAGGCAAATTGATACGAGCAATTTCTCGTGCTATTCCTTGTTCCAAGAATTCTTGGTATTGAGCATATGCATCATCCTGTCCTTTCTTAAATGAATGTGCAGCTTGTTCAGCCATTCCATCAGGAAGAGTTTCATCAGATCTTCCTTGCTTATTGGAAACACTTTGCGGACGAATATCATTGACTGCAGGAGTATAAAACTCATCCTTCATTTCAGAATAACGACCGCTATATTCATTTACATTTGCAGTACGATGTCTAATCCATTGTCTTGCCACAAAAATGGGCAATTTTACATGAAACTTGAATTCAACCATCTCGAACGGAGTAGTATGGGCATGGCGAAGCAAATAGCGAATGAGACCACGATCTTCATGGACTTTCTTTGTGCCCGATCCATAAGACACGCGTGCTGCCTGTACGATGGAGGCATCATCACCCATTACATCGATAAGGCGAACAAACCCTTTGTCCAAACAATCTATGCGTTTTCCGAGAAGTTCACTTTTTTGAGAGGCATCAATGCCCATTCCATGCTCAGCCATGAGGGAATCCTTGCGAAAAGTATTTCTGAATGACTGCAAAATACGAAATCACCTGCTTTTCTTGCTATTTCAGCCGGGCATGTGGATAAGAGAGCATGCCATTCGGATTTCGTTTGCAGAGAACCGCTCATTTCCTGAATTTTGGGTCATCCTAGGAGTTGAAACATGCTGAAAGATTTCAAAGAATTCATCAATAAAGGGAATGTCATTGATCTGGCAATCGGTGTCATGATTGGTGGCGCCTTCGGCAAAATCGTAACATCACTTGTCAATGATATTGTCATGCCACCGATAGGTGCCTTAAACAAAGTGGATCTTTCCAATTTTTTCATCAGTTTGAATGGCATTGATTATCCAACTTTGAAGGCTGCAAAAGATGCAGGTGCTCCTACCTTAAATTTGGGTCTATTTTTGAACTCCATTTTAGATTTCGTGATAGTATCGGTCACCATTTTTGCAATGACCAGAGCACTTATGAAATTTCAGCAGTCAAAAGAAAGTAAAGAAAAAGAATGTCCATTTTGTTATATGAAAATTCCTGTGCAAGCTACTATATGTGGACATTGCACGATGAATCTTCAGCAACAATCTTGATCTTTCAGGGGTAATATAAATTCACATGCAATTCTCATGACATTTCTCAATCCACTTGTTTTGATCGGACTCATCGCGGCAGCAATTCCCGTGATTCTTCATCTATTGAATCTACGGAAATTGAAAACGATTGATTTTAGCACTTTGCGATTCATTAAAGAATTACAAAAAACAAGCATACGCAAATTGAAAACCCAGCAAATATTATTGTTGATTTTGCGAACATTGATCATCATTTGCTGCGTATTGGCATTCTCGCGTCCAACCATAAAGAGTTCACTGCCTGCACTTGGGTCTCATGCAAAAACAAGTATCATCGTCATTCTCGACAATTCCCTCAGCATGGATGTTTCAGATGCCGGAGGAAATCGTTTTGCCAAAGCAAAAGGTCTTGCAAAACAAATTGCAATGGCAATGAAGGATGGTGATGAAATGGCATTTCTGCCACTATCGGCAATTGCCAATCAGCGGAAACGATCATTCAGTCGCAATAAGGAATTCTTATTTAAAGAGATAAATACTTGTAACCCTGCACATTCAACGGCTTCCATCAATGATGGTTTACGAGCATCTCAGGGACTATTGGATGCATCATTAAATATTCACAAAGAAGTATATCTTATTACAGATATTCAACAATCTCAGCATGCATCCATTCTTGCAGATTCTTTGGAATTATTTGATGAACAAACAGGTGTTTTCATCATTCCAATGCAAAATGGGAATCCTACTACGAATATCTCAATAGATACCATCTTGATGATGACCACAATGTTTGAGCGTGGAAAATCTGCGGATATTCAAACGCGGCTTACCAATAGTGGTTCTTCTGACATTCGTGGTCTCATCATCAGCATGATGTTTAATGAACAACGTGTAGCACAAAAGAGCATCGATATTGCAGCAGGTACATCGATGACTGTCACTTTATCTTCCCCGCCTACTACTACGGGAATTATTCGTGTTCGCATGATGATAGAGCCTGATGCCCTTGAGCATGACAATGTACGCCATGCAGCATTCATCATACCGCCTCCACCAATAGTTGGTGTTATTGCATCCGGATCTTCTGCTGAATTTTTACGACTTGCATCATCGAATGCCATGAGCTCTTATGCAACCTATGCTGCTGATCAAGCCGGTACTGTCAATTATGAAGAGCATGACATCATCATTGTAGCTGGTGCATTGAATCGCAATGAAGTAAGCAGATTGGATGCATTCATCCAATCAGGTGGTACAGCGCTCATATTCCCTGATGATCGATTTGAACCATCGGAACAAATACCGACATTGACAATGCTTGGTCTTGCACCATTGCAAGTTCAGGCTTTCTCCGAGCGCTCCCCTGGACTATGTACAAGTGTCGATAAACAACATCCTTTGTTTCGTGGAGTATTCAAAGGTCTAGAAATGGAGACTTCCCTCGGCGACTCACCAAAAATAAAAAAAGCATTAACTGGTGGTGGCGGACAATCTCTCATTCAAATGCAGGGGGGAAGTTTTCTTACGGAAGTTCGTCGAGGCGAGGGCAAACTCTTATACTGTGCTGTACCGCCTTCACCGGCATGGAGTTCATTTCCTTTTTCAGGCTTATTGCCCACACTCTTGTATCGTGCAATGCAATATTTGTCGGCAAAAGAAATGCTCACTTCAGAGCTCATCGCAGGTGATGATGCATTTACAATCATTCCCACAAAAGCAATGAAATCTCCGGACCAAATGGTTCGCATAAGTGACCCCAAAGGAACCGAATCACAAGTGCAAGGAAATACTGTTCCAGGTGGACTATCAGTTCGCATAGGAAGATTGAATTCTCCTGGCGTTTATTCAATACGCAGTAAAGAAGGTGAATCACTCACAGCATTGACAGTAAATATCCCTGTTCAAGAAGGTCATCTTGCTTATGCTACAGAACATGATCTATTGAAAGCAATAAAACAACGCGTAAAACAGCCATCATCAGTACAATTATTGAATCAATCATCTCGCATTGGTGATTCCGTAGCAAAGGCAAAAGTAGGCACTGAATTATGGAGATTATTTTTGGTGCTTGCACTATGTTTTGCCATTACAGAAATGGTATTGGCTCGTAGAGTAAGTACCAGTACCAATGAATAGTATTTGCTTATGTTCGTAAAGTTTTTGCCATAATTTTTTGAGAATCAATCATGTTGGATTTCATTCTTGGGATAGACTCATCATTATTTCATGTGTTGAATGGAATACTCATCTCAGAATCTACCGACATCATTTTCACCTTTCTCACTTCTGTCAAGAATACCTGGCCACTATATCTTTCTATTGCTCTCTATATCGCTTTCAAGCATAAAAGGAATGGTATCATAGCTGTTTTGTCTTTAGCATTGACTATTGGCATTGCAGATCAAGTATCAACACATATATTGAAACCTACATTTAACCGAGAAAGACCTTGTAGGCAAGAAGAAAATGTGAGATCACTCATACCCTGTGGACCAGGTCAATCCTTTCCATCAACTCATGCAATAAATAATGGATGCATTGTAATGTTCATCGGTTTACTTTTCCCTCAATTGAGAATGGTGATCATTATATTTGCATTCCTTGTAAGTTATTCTAGAATTTATGTGGGAGTTCATTACCCATTGGATGTTATTGGAGGAGTTATTTTTGGAATAGCATTTGGTTATGTTTCTGCAACGATTGTACAAAAACACATTGATATCTAAATATCACTTTGAAATATTACCATATGTTAATATGCTTTAAGATAATAAAAGTCACAGATTGTATATAACTTGAATAGTTATATACGTTTCTTTTCATGCCTTCATTATTGGCATGTAATTTACAAATCAAGGAGTGTTATGAGACATACTGTACTTTCACTTTGTGCAAGTGCCATTATGGGTTTGGGATTAATTGTTTCCGGAACCTCACCTATGGTAATGAATGCTCAAGGAGTAACCAGCGGTGGAATCACCGGAACCGTCAAATCTGCCAATGGTGGTATTGTGGCGGGTGCAAAAGTCATTGCGATTCATATTCCTACAGGTACTCGTTTTGGAGTAAATGCAAAATCCAATGGAACTTTCAGTCTTAATAATGTTAGGATAGGTGGCCCATATACAATCAAAGCATCTGCAGTTGGGTATGGCGAATCGTCATTATCTAATCAGTTTGTAAAGTTAGGTCAAAACCTTAAAATCAGTTTGGCGCTTTCAGAAAAAACGGTATCGACTGAAGAAGTAACTGTCATGGCTCAAAAAGGGGTTTTTGGTGCTTCAAGAACAGGAGCCCAAACTAATGTATCCAAAGAGACATTGAATAATTTTCCAACAATTTCTAGATCTTTCCAAGACTTTGCAAAGTTTACTCCTCAAGTTGTTTCAACAGGTTCAGGAGTATCAGTTGCGGGTAGAAATAATCGATATAATAATATTCAAATTGATGGATCTAATTACACTGATCTATTTGGTTTAGGAAGTGCCGGTACTCCTGGAGGACAAGCCAATACCAATCCTGTTTCTCTTGATGCTATTGAAGAATTTCAAGTATTGGTAGCTCCTTATGATGTTCGCCAAGGAAGATTTACAGGTGGAGGAGTTAATGCAGTTACACGCTCAGGTACAAATAAATTCGAAGGATCAGCATATTGGTTCACGAGAAGTCAGTCAATGATAAGTGATTTAACCATCACAAGAAAAAACATCGTGAATAACAATCTATTGGATCCTCTCACAAAAGATACAAGCATTACAACTGTATTTAATAATTTCAATGAATTACAAACAGGCGTTAGAGTTGGCGGACCAATCATTCCCGACAAACTGTTTTTCTTTGCAAATGCTGAGTTCACATCTCGCATACAGCCTGTCGATAATGTTTCATTGACTCAAAATACAAAAGCAAAACAAATTGATTCTATTGCACAATTGGTTGCATCACACGTATCTACAAAATATGGGTATACCCCTGGCCAGTTAACTGGTTTCGAAATCACTCGGCCTTCCACAAAAGTATTCGCTAGATTGGATTGGAATATCAATGAATCAAATCGACTCACATTCAGAAATAATTATGTGAGCGCTTATGATGATAATTATAGCACCACAGTCAATAGTTTACGTTTTAGCGATAGAAATTATAGGTTTAATAATGCTCAAAATTCAACAGTGCTCGAACTCAATTCTTCATTGGGCGATGATATGCATAATGAGTTGATTGTGGGCTATACAAGAATTCGTGATTTCCGCGAAGTAACTGGAAAACCTTTTTCAGCTATAACTATCAATGACCCCAGTATGGGTGCCGGAGTTGGTATTCAATTTGGTTCTGAAGAATTTTCCAATTTCAATAAACTTGATCAAGATGTGATTGAGATTACTGACAATTTTACCATGAATTTGAATGACAATCACACATTGACTATCGGTACTCAAAATGAAATTTTCTCATTCAGAAACTTATTCATTCGTGATGCATATGGCACTTATCGTTTCAATAGTTATGCAGACTTCGTTGCTGGTAATGCGGCGGGGGTAAGCATGTCATTTGCAAGACCGGGCTTTGCTTCTGACTGGGCTGCTGAATTTTCTGCTATGCAACTTGGTGGCTATATTCAAGATGACATAAAACTTTCTGATAATTTGAAAGTTAATGTTGGATTGAGAGTTGATGTTCCTGTATTTCCTGATGCTCCTTCCTACAATTATAAAGCAGAAAATGCTTTTGTAAATACTGCGACAGTTTCAGTAGCTGCCAATGGAAATGGTTCGATTGCATATAAAAATGATTCAACCAGGACTCTTGGATGGAAAACATCCGAAATGCCAAAATCTGCTTTGCTATTTTCTCCAAGAGTTGGCTTTAACTGGGATGTAAATGGTGATCAATCATTGCAAATTCGCGGAGGTGCGGGAGTTTTCACAGGACGAGTACCATTTGTTTGGATTTCTAATCATTATGGAAACACCGGTGTTGAAATTGCGCGCTTATCACTTTCCACTGCTGGAACAGACACAGTTAGATTCAATCCAACAATCGCAAATTCATTGTCTCAGAATTTGAAGGATACAACAAAAGTTGCATCTACAACAGAATTGAATCTTACAGGAAATGATTTTAAAATGCCACAAACATTCCGAATGAATTTTGGTATCGATTACAAGCTGCCTGAAGATATCATTCTGACTGTTGATGGTTTATATTCCAAAAACTTGAATGAAATCTTTTATTCAGATCTTAATCTTGGTGATCGCCGTGATACCACTCAGTTTGGTTCAACATTGCCTGGTAATCGTGGCATCTATGGAATTTATAATGGTAGAAATACCACAGCTCGATTTCAAGATGGAAGAAAGAGTTTTACAAATGTGATTCTCCTTAGCAATACAGATATGGGTTATTCTTATAATGTGTCCGTGCAATTACAAAAATCATTCAAAGCCGGATTGGATCTCATGGCTGCATACACCAACTCTGCTTCTTATGATATCAATTCTGGATTATCCTCTCAAGCAGTATCGCAGTGGAGATTCAATTATATCCAAGACAATCCAAATACTCCAACTCTTTCTCGCTCTTATTTCGATATACCACATCGCTTGATCGCATCGGCAGCATATCGCATTGAATTGATTCCTGAAGTTTCTTTGAAAGCTTCATTATTCTATGAGGGACGTTCTGGTCAACCATTCTCATATGTTTACGATGGAGATCTAAATGCTGATGGCCAAACAAGTAATGATTTGATATATGTTCCAAAAGATAAAAGTGACATTGCTCTAATTTCGGGGACTGCCAGAGCAACTGAAGCAACATTTGATGCCCTAGATCGCTTTATTACCAATGATGTAGGATTAAATGCTGCTCGTGGCACTATTATCGAAAGAAATGCAGCACGCGAACCCTGGAATAATCGAATTGATTTACGAATTGCCGCAGATATTCGCAATCCATTCGCTAATGGTCACAATCTAGAAGTTTCATTAGATATCATCAATCTAGGTTCTAATGCATATCGTTTTGTTCCAAATCAAAGTGATGCTATTCTTCGTTTCGAGGGACTCGCAAGAAGTGGAAATACTTTTGGAGCAAATGGTACAGCATTACCAGTTGGAACGCCACTCTTTAGCTATAAAGACAGAGAAAATCCATATCAATACTCTGACTTGCTGTCTCGTATGCAAATGCAATTGGGTGTTAGATATTCTTTCTGATACTTCAACATAGAATATAAAAAACCCCTTATGTTTACATGAGGGGTTTTTTTTGGCAAAAAGTGAAGATATTTATGGTCATATTAATTATTTTTACAGCAATATCAATGAATATCGTTCATTGATAAAATCGTTCCAACTTCCAAGAGTTCGTTCATGCGGCACTTGATAATCTGCGCAAGTCTGATAATCTGTTTGAGTAATGTTTCAAGTTCTCAGGTTCAAGGACAGTATTTTCCTCCTTTGAATCCTCAATCTCAGTGGGATACATTGTCTCCAGAAAAACTTGGTTGGTGCACTGAACAGATTCCCGCTCTCTATGAATATTTGGAAAAAACCAATACGAAAGGATATCTCCTTTTATATAAAGGAAGAATCGTATTGGAGAAATATTTCGGTGACTTTAAAAAAGATAGTGCTTGGTATTGGGCTTCCGCAGGTAAAACATTAACATCCTTTTTGATTGGCAAAGCACAAGAGGATTCTTTGTTAAGTATAGAAGACCCATCATCAAAGTATCTCGGAGAAGGATGGAGTTCGATTCCAAAAGAACAAGAAAGGGCGATAAAAATCAAACATCATTTAACCATGACAACAGGGCTTGATGATGAAGTACCAGACAATGATTGCACAATTGATACCTGTTTAATCTATCTCAAGGATCCAGGTGAACGATGGGCATATCACAATGCACCATACACATTACTTGATTCAGTGATCCACAAAGCAACAGGACAAAATCTCAATGCATATACTCAATCCACCCTGAAAAATAAGATTGGTATGACAGGTTTGTGGGTAAAATTAGGCTTTAATAATGTGTATATCAGCAATCCGAGAGCAATGGCTCGCTATGGACATCTCATATTGAATAATGGTGTTTGGAAGAATGATACCATCATGAAAGATCATGATTATTTTAGATCAATGATTTCAAGATCACAAGTGCTGAATCCTTCTTATGGATATCTTTGGTGGCTTAATGGACAAGGCGGGTATATGCTCCCTGGTTTTCAGTATTTCTTCAATGGAAATTTTGCAAAAGAAGCACCAGAAGATGTTGTCTCAGGTTTGGGGAAAAATGGTCAAATCGTTTCACTCTCCAAACAGCATGAACTTGTGATGGTTCGCATGGGTAATAGTCCCGACTCCCTTGGGTTTGTGCCGAATTTCCTATTGAGTGATATATGGAAGTTAACCATGAATGTGGCTTGCAGAGCTACTTCTGCAGAAGAATCATTTGAAGAATCAACCATGCCATTTATTATTCATAATGACATGTTACGATTTACATCAATAGAGTCATCTGTTAGCAGAATATTAATTGTCGACATGAATGGAAGGATGCTTCATGCACAATACAATCAAGACCCAATCAATATTTCTGAATTCCCCACCGGCGTCTATACTATAGTGATTTCATCATCAAATGGGAACTCTTCCCATCTGTTGATGAAGAGGTAATCAGGAAGCAATCACAAGACTGGGAATCTCAATTGCTTCAATCTCTTTCGCATATCGATCGAGTGCTTCAATCATATCCGGACATTCATATGTACAGTTCTGTAAGAAGTCCGCATTAATCCCTTTATAATACTCAATCCCTGCCAAAAGATTTGTTTTGAATGCATTCAAAGTTCTGAATGTATTTTGATTCAATGTCAATGCATTTCTATCTATTTCTTTTCTGAGATACTTGACATATAAAACAAGCTCATTGACAAAAAGAGATGCTCTTTCTACAGCATTGCGAACATTGGTTCTTCCATAGATGTGATCTATCATCTGAGACAATGAAAATGTTCCGGAGAAATATGCAAGATTAGGTCCGGGGCAAATAATCACACCTTCAGGTTTATGCTGCTTATTGACAATGTCATTCTTAAGCAAAGCTGTCGTACCTAAACCAGTACACAAACAATCCTTCTCAACAATCGCAGAAAATTTCTTATTGTATTCTTCTTCAGACAAACCAGCTTTTTTCAATTCATCCAATTTCAAACGCTGATACTTGATGGATGAAGTGCAAATTGGTTCTTGCGTATATTCTGTATTGGATATAAGGAGTTTCTTGACGCATGGATTTCCAGGTTTACCTGCCGCAACACGATCATCACGCAATTTTTGTGATCCACTTTTTCTAAAATGATTGAATGGTATGCCAAGTGGCGAAGCTCCAGACAAATAATAGTCATCTGGTTCGGCAGTAGCCAATGCATTGAGGGTTGCATCATCAACATTTGTAGCTTCTGGCACCAATAAGAATGGACTGCCCCATCCGGTGCCATCCAATTCATAAAAATCAATCAAAAATTGTTGTTCATGCGCAGTTCCTATACCACCTTGATATGTGATTCTTTGCATAGGTAGATCGGGGAAGATATTTCTTCCTGCAGCTTGGAGTGAGGTATTGCAGAGGGTGAATAATTCCTCACGCATGGCATGTCTATTTTCTTTGAATGACTGTAAGATCGGACCACAGAGCAATCCATCAGTCGCAAATGCATGTCCACCACAATTCAAACCGGATTCAATCCGAAATTCAGAAACCCAAATTCCCTTTTTGGCTAAAATCTTCCCTTGCACAACGGCACTGCGATAATCACTCACTTTGAGGATTACGCGTTTTTTGAGCATGCCACATTCATTTGGATAGAAATCTTCAAATGCAGCGATATAATTATATAGTCTGGGATTATAACCTGCAGAGAAAACAATAGAGGAATTGAGCACGCTTTGTGCATATCCACGAAGTGCAGTCAACGCATCAGATTGTTCAACAGGCAATGGTTCACCTGTTTTAGTAGCACCTAGATTATCCACTTTGGACATGATGTTTACATCGATATATCCAGGTACGATTGCCTTACGGAGTTCTGCTTCCAATGTGGATCGTTCTTCTTGATCTGTACACAAAAGCATCTCACGATACTTAGCCTTGACAGGCGATTGTTCCGGTAATAATTCAAAATATTTGACGATTTCAGAACCAAAGGTAAAATCTTGTTGGCGAAGCTTCTCAATGTTTTGTTTTACCAATACATCAAGCAAGTTGCAATAAGCAGTGATTCGTTTGGCTCTGGAATCAAATTCTTTTTTATCAACGGGTTCAAATGGAATCCCATTCTTTTTTGAATGATGTTCCCTCATCATCTCGAGCAAATCTTCCTCCATGATAGACACAACGGAGGAAATACCATAATGCGCGACTTTTAAAGGAGTATCAACCGAAAAAGACAATCCCATGACTGGGATGTGGAAATCATGTATATAATTCATGTATTCTTCGATGTTTATCAATATTTAACACCATAAAATTACTAATAATAGAGTGAAAGTTAAACATGTATTTTTCCCCTCACTCTGTTAAGAAATATACACCATTTTGAAAGAGCATGGTGTTTATTTGTAAAACCCGCCTTTTTGTTAAAGTAATGTTTTTCATTCGCCAGGTTGAATACCCTCCATTTTATAGGGCAAAGATCATGAAAAACACGCGTTCAGACTGACCATTTAAGTAATTTTGAGGGTATGTTCCAAGATTTATCATGATAGATGGTTTTCAAAATCTACTGTATACATGATGGCGTTTATGAAATCTACCATTGACTCTGATGGAGACAAAATAGGTGGCAAATCCATTTGTCATCCCCAATGGTGAGTACCAATAGAGTTTCCAAGAATATTGAAAGTTGTTTATGCTTAGACTATCGGCAAGCATAAATCGTCAGGAAAGCACTCATAAGTATCAAGAAATACATGAAAAAAAATCCAAATAGAGTATTGGTTGGTATGTCCGGCGGAGTTGATTCATCCGTGGCTGCTTGTCTTTTGCATGAGCAAGGATATGAAGTGATAGGCATCACCATCAAAACATATAGATATGAGGATGTGGGTGGCAATGTAGGAAATGATTCATCCTGCTGCTCCCTTGATGGCATCAATGATGCCCGACGTGTATGTAATGCTCGTGGTATCCCGCATTATGTCGTGGATTGGTCTGATCGATTCAAAGAGGAAGTCATAGACTATTTCGTAGATGATTATCTTGCCGGCAATACTCCAAACCCTTGTGTAAAATGCAATCGCACCATAAAATGGGGAGAGATGATTCGCAAAGCGGACATGCTAGGGGCGCAGTGGATCGCAACCGGGCATTATGCAGATATTTCTCTTCATCCGGTATCACAGCGATATGTTCTATCAAGAGACTCGGATAATATAAAAGATCAATCATATGCATTGTGGGGTTTATCTCAAGAACATTTGTCTCGTACGCTTTTCCCACTTACCGGTTTTACAAAAGAACGCTCAAGAGCCGAGGCAGAACGATTTGGTCTAAGCATTGCAAAAAAACCTGAATCGTATGAAATCTGCTTTATTCCTGACAATGACTATAAACGATTCATGCGGGATATGGTGCCCGACTTGGATCAAAAGGCCGGCATTGGCGATATCATCATGGATGGCGAAGTGATTGGATCTCACAATGGATATCATGGGTATACCGTTGGACAAAGAAAAGGCTTAGGAATATCTTCACCAGAACCACTCTATGTATTGAATGTACTCGCTGATTCAAATGAAATAGTTGTTGGAAAAGAAGATGATCTTCTCTCAAAAGAGTTGATTGCTCATTCTGTAAATTTCATCAAGTATCCAACTCTTGAAGGAACAAAAACATTCACGGTGAAAATTAGATATAAGGATGAGGGTGCACCAGCAGAATGCACTTTATTACCTGATGGACGATTGCATATTGTCTTTCATGAAGATCGTAAAGCAATCACGCCTGGTCAATCCATCGTTCTATATGAAGGCAATGATGTGATTGGTGGTGGCATCATCGATCGCTTATCTGAACTTGAATCGAATTTGCATGAATAAATGCACCATGCATAGATTGAATAAGTTCATTGCAATCATCATCTTGATGATTCCTGTTCTTGTCAATGCTCAGTTCAGACAATCTAATGCAATCCCGAAAAAAATATCTGTTTTTTATGCCGATTCCTTTTGGTTTAAAACTGACGGAGATTCACTTCCTTTCATTGATGTCTATGCAACAATACCGTATGAATCTTTGCAATTTACACCTGATAAACAAGGATTTAGCGCAAAGATTTCCATTTCGATTTCAGTGCGTGACACCAATGGAAAAAAGATAGCCGAAAAAAATATTGATCGCATGCTCTTCGCTGAAACGTATGAACAATCGCGAGGCATGAATGCAGAATTCGATTATGTGCAATTTCGCATTCCTACCAGGTTTGGATTTCATACTTGCTTTGTTAATGTCCATGATGCGAATGCGAATACCGATATGCGCGAGGTGAGAAATATCACGATTCCACAATGGTCGCGATCAGAACAACAACATCGATATCAATTTAGCTCTGTGATGTTTGCTTCAGCTATTGAGGAAAAAAATCAAGGTCCAATTGTTATTACTCCTCATTTATCAAATAATGTCGCAGGTTTGAATGATGGTTTTTTTCTGTATGTTGAACTCTATCATTTTGGTGTGGCAAAGGACGATGTGATTGGCATTTCATATTCAATTATGGATGAAGATTTGGAAGAAGAATTCGTGAAGTCAGTGCCAGTGACATATTCTGCCGGACGAGCAGAATCACAGCATATATATATTCCCGTGAAACAATTGCCGATATTGCGTGCAAAATCTTATAAACTCGTGCTGATGGCACATAGCATGAAGGGCGATTCCTTAGATAAAGAGCTTACTCGTATTGTGCGGCCACTCACAATTGAGCAAACTATCGGAGGATTAGTCTATCAGGATGTAAAAAAAGCAATCCGACAATTGCGTTTTATCGCAACTCAAGCCGAAATTGATCATATCAATGAAGGTGAGGATGATCAAACAAAACGCATGTTATTTGAAGAATTTTGGAAGACCTATGATCCCAATCCTTCAACTTCACGAAATGAAGCCTTTGAAGAATATTATGAACGCATTGATTTTGCCAATAAACATTTTAGATCGTATACAGAAGGTTGGATGACTGACATGGGAATGGTCTATATTATTTACGGACAACCCGCTCAAGTGGACCGCACACCTCGTGGTTCCGATGGCAGAACATTCGCAAAATGGATATATCAAGATCAACGACAATTTACATTTGTTGATAATAGTGGATTCGAAGATTTTCGACTTACTACACCATTTCCATCAGGGATTAAATATCGTTATTCGGGGGTACGATGAAACATAACTCAATGGTATATGTAATCCTATTAGCAGGATTAATTCTTTCAGGTTGTCATACATATGACAATTTTACAACCTATTTCAATACCTATTATAATATGGATAGGTTGTTATGGGAAACAGAATATGATTTCGAAGGGACTGAAATCATGCGAAGACAAAAGCCACGCGTATTGACTCCGGTTGATAGTGGCATGCGTTTTGGACAAGATGCTTTCGGAAAACCAGCGGAAATTCCTCAATTCTTGAAAGATATCATGGTTGAACAGTCTCGACTTCAACCTGTGAAAGTTAAATTGGATTCCATTATTATCAAAGGATCCAAGATTCTCAAACAACATCCAAAATCTGATTATGTGGAAGGCACACTCCTATTGATGGCCAAATCATTCTTTTATCAAAGTGAATGGGTATCAGCAGAAATCAAATGCTCTGAAATGATTGATAAATTTCCACTTGGTGAATTATCACCAGATGCGCATCTATTACTTTCCAAAATCTATCTCATTGAAAGAAAGTATGCGTTAGGAAAAACAATGCTTTCTCGTACTGCTGATATTGCATGGTTCAAAAAAAGATATGATATCCTTTCAGAAACATTCAGATTCATGGCTGAACAAGCGATTTATGAATCAAATGAAGATGAAGCCGTTAGACCATATAGGCAAGCAATCGCTCAAAGCGATGATGGTGAAATTCGAGCACGATGGCAATTGGATTTGGCATCACTCTATTATAGACTTGGAAGATTCGATAAAGCATTGAATGAATTCAATAAGGTTTTGGATGAAAGCCCTGAGTTAACACAAGAGTTTGAAGCCGAATTGTATAAAGCTGCATGTCTTATGTACATGAAAAAATTTGATGAAGCTCAAGCAATTCTCGATGATTTGGATGGGAATAATAATTTCAAAGAATATAAACCTGATATTCTCGGTCAAAGACTTCGCATGTTGAGATTGCAGGGTAAGAGAGATGAATTCAATACACTGGCGAGAGAATCAGAAAAGTTTGCTGGATTTCAGGCAATACCCGTTGCCTATTTTGAAAATGCAATGAGTTTGTATAAGCAAGGCAAATACGATGAAGCGAAACATTTCTATTCAAAATCCAAAACTGTTAAATCACCGGTTATGGATGCGGCTGGTAAATACTTTGGATTATTGAATGATTGGAGTCAAAAACATGAAATGCTTGCAAAAGGGAAAAGTATTGTTGACTCAATTCATTCAGATACAACAAAACAATATGCAGATTCCATCATTGCAAAGTTCTGTTTTGCGCATTATCAATTGGCAAGAATTCATGATCAATTGAATAATGCAGATTCGGCTGTGTATTATTATAAACTTGCGTCTGAAAATGTAAGAGTGTCAGATACGAATAGACCTCAATATTTGTATAGTTATCAAAAGATGATTCGCAAACAGTATCCCGAATTATCTGATTCACTTCTTGAAATTCTTGCTTATGATTATGGAAAAACGGAATATGGTCGAGAAGCTCGACAAATAATGGGTTTTACAGAGGCTGTCACAATTGATACTCTTGCAGAATTATACTCATCAGGAGTGCGCTTCAGAAATGTTTCCAATTATATCATGGCGGCAAGACAATTCAATCGCATTGCTGATGAATACCGCGAATCACCACTTGCACCAAAGGCATTATATTCTCTTGGTTGGATGTTTGAAAATAATCTTATGCAACCCGATAGTGCATTGTACTATTATCGATTATTAGTTGAGCGATATCCTCAATCTGAATATGCTAAGGATGTCAGAGCTGGTGTAGAAATTGGCTTGGCATATAAAAGTGGTATTTATGATTTGAAAACCGGAAAAATCATCGATAGAACATCAATCAAAGATTCACTCTCTACTCCATCCATTGATTCAGTTGGTGCTTCACAAAAAACAGATATTGTCAATCAACAGCAAGACAATACACGCACAATCAATCCACCAACTCAACAACAAGAACAAATCAAGAATCGAAAAAAGAATGTTCAATTGCAAACAATTCAGCCAATGCAGTTACCCGGGAACGCCCTTCTTCCCGGCTCGATGAATATTGCTGCACCTCAAGACATACCTCCACAAGATTCAACAAAAGTCGGCGATCCTCCTTAATCTATGCATTGCCATATACCAGGCAATTCCCTTCCCATTTCTTTATAGTCCAATCCATAGCCAATGATAAAAACCGGGGGTAATTCAAAGCCAATACATTCTTGAGGAATTTCAATATCATGTTGCGATGGCTTTGAGCAAAGTGCAGTGATTGTGCAAGAGGCAATATTCTGTTGATCCAATGCATCAAGCAATGCATTGATTGTCCGTCCGGAATCTATGATATCCTCAATGATCAAGACATGCTTACCTGTATAATCAGCATCGAATGAACTGAGTGAAACAGTGCCAGTTGAAACAGTACCACCCAAATAACTAGAAGCTTTCACCATATCAATTAGCATCGGTGTTTGCATATGCCTGATAAGATCAGAGGCAAAA
>RGCF01000501.1 GCA_009919265.1 Bacteroidota bacterium
CTCAAGGTAAACAAGGTATAGAAGGAAAACAAGGTGATACTGGTGCGCAGGGTGATACAGGAACTCAAGGTAAACAAGGTATAGAAGGAAAACAAGGTGATACTGGTGTTCAGGGAATACAGGGTAAAACTGGTTCTCAGGGAATACAGGGTCATACGGGTGCTGTAGGGCAACAAGGTATAGAAGGAAAACAAGGTGATACTGGTTCAAGGGGTGATATAGGTATTCAAGGTATTCAAGGTGATACAGGTATTAAGGGCGATACTGGTTCTGAAGGGCAACAGGGAAAGCAAGGTGATACTGGTACTAGGGGTGATATGGGTGCTGTAGGGCAACAAGGTGTACAAGGATTACAAGGTGATACAGGTGCTCAAGGTAATACGGGAGCTGTAGGGCAACAGGGAAAGCAAGGTGATACGGGCGCTGTAGGGCAACAGGGTATAGAAGGAAAACAAGGCGATACTGGTGCTCGGGGTCTTCAGGGTTATACAGGAGCTCAAGGTATACAAGGTAATACAGGAGTTAAGGGTGATACAGGGGCTCAAGGTATACAAGGTAATACAGGAGTTCAGGGTGATACAGGGACACAAGGTAATACAGGTCTTCAAGGTGATACTGGTTCTCTAGGGCAACAAGGTATACAAGGATTACAAGGTGATACAGGAATTAAAGGTGATACGGGTGCTGTAGGGCAACAAGGTATAGAAGGAAAACAAGGTGATACTGGTCATGTAGGGAAACAGGGAAAACAAGGTGATACGGGTGCTCAGGGTGATACGGGTGCTGTAGGGTTACAAGGTATAAAAGGGGATCAGGGTGACACAGGTTCTCAGGGTGACACGGGTGCTTTAGGTAAACAAGGTATAGAAGGAAAACAGGGTGACACAGGGGCTCAGGGTATAGAAGGAAAGCAAGGTGACACTGGTGCTCTAGGGCAACAAGGAATACAAGGAGATACAGGATCTCAGGGATATACAGGGGCTCAGGGTATAGAAGGAAAACAGGGTGACACTGGTGCTCTAGGGCAACAAGGAATACAAGGAGATACAGGGTCTCAGGGAGATACAGGGGCTCAGGGTATAGAAGGAATACAGGGAGATACAGGTATTCAGGGAGACACAGGGGCTCAGGGAATGCAAGGGGATACAGGGGCTCAGGGTATACAGGGAGAAAGAGGAGCTCAGGGAATACAGGGAGACACAGGGGCTCAAGGAATACAGGGAGAAAGAGGAGTTCAGGGACTGCAAGGGGATACAGGGGCTCAGGGAATACAGGGAGAAAGAGGAGTTCAGGGAATGCAAGGTGATACTGGTTTACAAGGTATAGAAGGAAAACGTGGTGATACTGGTGCAGAAGGTATGGAAGGGAAGCAAGGTGATACTGGTGCTGTAGGGCAACAAGGAATACAGGGAGATACTGGTATTCAAGGTGATACTGGGGCTGTAGGGCAACAAGGAAAACGTGGTGATACTGGTGCACAAGGTATAGAAGGAAAACGTGGTGATACTGGTGCACAAGGTATAGAAGG
>RGCF01000502.1 GCA_009919265.1 Bacteroidota bacterium
GACAGACTCTATACCTTTAATCAATATGCTCCAATGTTGACAGGTGGTTTATTCATGCAAGGAAGAACATCTCCGCTTTCATCACTAGGCAATGCTCGATTCTATGTTCAGGCAGTTGCCGGTGGAACAGAGATTGGATTGCTTGGTCGAGGTGGATTGGGTATGACATATCCCCTGACATCATCAATCGGACTTCAATTTGGAATCGAGCAATCATATTCCCGCTTCCAATTCCAAGGCAATTGGTTCGATTCACAAAAACTTGATTTGCTCTACGGTATATCAATCACATTATGAAACACATGCATACATCTTTCAGAAATAGAACATCTCTTCTTTTGTCATTGGGAACAGTGATTCTCATGACAATGATTGGATGCAAATCACCAACAGATCTTGATACCGGTGTCATCGAAGTTCCGATGCCAACAAATCCGGTAAGCATGAGTGACATGACATTCGAATTTATAGGTGGCGGAACAACAAGCAAGAATATTCCGAATGCACCTCAAGATTATGGTGTCTTTTCATTTGTCAAACATAGTATTGAACGCATCCATATTGATACAACATCAAAAACCCATGTGAAATGTACATTTTCTTTCAATGGCATGACAGATGTGACAGATAGATCGCAAAATGAAGAAGTTTTGCCTTATGAAATGGAAATAGAATGCGATACCATGTTGATTCCTATTTTGGATTCAATCCCGGTTGGCAGAGCATATAAAATTCCGGTTCAGTTGCATAAAGCACGCGTAAAGGCATATATATTCTCAAAACGAAAAGAAGCCAATGGATATCGCATCATTAGAACAGATCGAGATTTCGACTTTCTTGATGATATGAGTTACAATTCTTGCGCGATGGATGTCTATGCAGTAAGAGCAAAGAAGCCAGCAAAGGGAATTTCAATCATTGTTGAATCAAGATTTAATGTGGTTTCCGCAGAAATTGAATCTTTCGACAAAAAAATGAGATCACCTTTCGGTGGAAGATTTTTATTTAAAGTGACATTTTGATCTATAATTCATTTTAGTTTCAGGAGGCCATTATGGTCCGCACATTACAATTTTCTAAAAACATCCTGAGTATACTCATGTTGTTTTTTGCCATGTCCACAGCTGCATTGGCTGTTGGACCAGGAGTTCCAAAAGAATTCAAAGTAACTCCCGATGGCGAACCGGTTGCACCCGCAACACTCAAGTTTTCATGGGTTGCACCATCTAGCGACACCAATATCCAATATGTTGTCTATATGGCAAGTTTGACAGCAAATGGTTCAACTGATTTCAAGGCAATCATTGAAACAGTAAAAACAGAAGCTGTGTTAAAAGATGTACCCGCAGGAACACACAAGTTTTATGTTATTGCAAGAGCCGGTGGTGCACAAAGTGAGCCATCAACTAAAATTTCAATTACTGTTCGAGGTAATGTACCTGTTGATTTCGCAGTTATCATCGATCCTTCAACGCAGACAATTCAAGCCGGCACATCATATAAGTTTCAAGTGAAGCTTCAATATCCC
>RGCF01000503.1 GCA_009919265.1 Bacteroidota bacterium
ATTGATAAGGATACTCCCTATCCTGATTCAAGTTATTCGATTACTTTAAGACTCTATGATGCATCAAATGCAGGAAATGTTTTGTGGAGTGAAACACAAACATTGACAACCGTAAATGGAGTGTTTGATGCAATTTTAGGTGAAGTTAGTCCTCTAACTTTACCTTTCGACAAACAATATTGGTTGGGAATAACAATCAGTCCCGATCCAGAGTTTTCACCCCGTGTACAATTAGTTGCAAATCCATTTTCATTCAGAAGTGATACTGCATCATTTGCTTATTCATCAGATACATCAAATATGTCCCGCGGTTTGACATATGATGCAACAGGGGCCGTTCTCAGTTTAAATGGGCTGAGTGGAAGATTACTCTTAAATGGCGGAAAGGGTGTTACCATTTCATCAACGGGTGATACATTGCTCATTGATATGGTGGCAACGATTGGTCCAGCTTTTAGTTCGGATTCAACACTTACTATTCGCAAAGTTGGAGATTCGACAGATCTACGAATTTCGAATAATGCTATTGATTCAAGGCATATAAAATCAAATGCTATCATTACCTCAAAGATCGCTGATTCTGCAGTAACTGGAAATAAGATTAATCAGATGAATGCTGTGATTGGCCAGGTTTTAAAATGGAATGGCACAACCTGGGCACCTTCAAATGATATGGGTATTACATACTCAGCCGGAAAAGGAATTGACATCACAAATAATGTGATTACAAATACCGGCGACTTAGACTCCACAAATGACATTACAATTGGAACAAAAGCAGGTGGAGATTTGACCGGTAATTATCCAAATCCAATTGTAGCCGACGGAAAAATCACAAATAGCAAGATTGCCGATACAGCAGTCAATGCCCGTACATTAAGCAGAATGGGTGCAAATACTGGTCAGGTCATGAAGTGGAATGGCACCTCATGGATTGCATCAGATGATATTGGTAAAGTGTACAAAGCAGGAAAAGGAATTTCAATTTCCAATGATTCAATCATCAATACTGGCGATACAGATTCTACAAATGATGTGACAATCACTAGAAATTCAGCAAATGGCGAAGTACTTGGAAAGTTTGATTCGCTGTATATCAAAGATGGTGTCGTCACAACAGTGAAACTTGCAAATGGTGCAGTGACAAATGTAAAACTTGCCGATACATCAGTTACAGGAAACAAAATCAATCGCATGGGTGCAACCCGTGGACAAATTCTAAAGTGGAATGGCATTACATGGATAGCTGCAAATGATACAACAGGCAAGTACTTTCCTGGTAGAGGTATTCGTATAGTGAATGACTCCATCATCAATGCCGGTGATACAGATTCCACAAATGATGTAACTCTTACAAGAAATTCAGCAAATGGCGAAGTGCTTGGAAGATTTGATTCGCTCTATATTAAAAACGGTGTTGTCACAACGGTCAAACTTGCGAATGGTTCAGTAACCAATGCGAAACTTGGCGATACATCTGTAACAGGCGGTAAGATCAATCGCATGGGTGCAACC
>RGCF01000504.1 GCA_009919265.1 Bacteroidota bacterium
TCGTATGTCAGTTTAGTGGTAGGTTCAAAAGCAGTTCTTCGATTGAACTTTTGTGTTAAAGATCTTTCGTAGGACGTCCGAAATTATTATCATCAATACAAAGGGAATAATCTCTTTCTTTCAATAAAAAGGGTATAAAAAAAGTCAAGATATTATAAATAACACATAATCACCATTCTACAATCGCATTAATCAGGAATAAAAAATAACTAATTAAAGGAAAGATCCACCATGCTCACCCCCAATCTACAACCCACACTCTTTACAACTCAAACAGAAGAAGCCCTACAAAAAGCAAATACTTCAGAATCCATTGCTACTCTATGGTTTCAACAGCAGTATGTGAGTTTTGATATTTCAAAAGTGAGTGAACTTCAGCATCATGAAGTATTGGAATTGACATTTGTATCAAAACTGTTTCAAAGTACATTAGGCATAGATGTCATTAATCAATTATTGGAAACACTTCCAAAGCCCTATGCATATGAGTATCACCGTGTATTCTATAATGTCTTCTCCGGTGAATGGGATTCATTACCTGTAGAAATTGATGAAGATGAAATTATAGAAGACTATTTCGATAGTTTAGATCCAGAACATGATCGCGAAACAATTGAGGGGATCATTACAAAGCTTCAGGCATTATTGGAAGAAGGGGAATAGAGTTATATTTACATAGTATATATTGTCTTTATCTACTACTCAAGTATTTGTGGTTAGTATAAGTCAATTCACCTAGACACCATCCCACACCCACTTACAAAACCCCACATGCATTCAACAGTACAATTGACTTCGCTCATACTCATAGTATTTCTGCACTTTTCCTGCATTGATAAGAACACAACGGTAGGTCAAACGCATAAGATTGGATTGGATTCGAGTGCGAAATCCGACACATTAAAATTCACTTCGGTGATTCGTGCAATTTTTCAGGATAGCAAGGGGAAGTATTGGTTTGGTAGTTCTCAAGAAGGTGTTGCGATGTATAATGGCACAACATTCACTTATTTCACAAGCAAGGAAGGACTTTCTAGTAATCAGATACACTCCATTCAAGAAGATACGAAAGGAGTTATATGGTTTGAAACACCAAGCGGGGTGAGCAGTTATGATGGAATACGAATGACGAATCATTCAACAACAAGTAAAGAAATAGCTCTCAATGTGTTTCCAATTCAACGCAATACTTCCACGACAAATGAATGGAAGAAAACAGCGAATGATTTATGGTTTGGCGCCGGTAATAAAGCTGGAGTATATCGATATGATGGACTTCAATTAGAGTATCTAGAACTTCCGCCGCAAAAAGTACTTGATCCGAATGATAATGTGTTTGCAGTCACGGGTATTTCAGAAGGCAAAAACACTATGATCTGGTTAGCCACATATGCCGGTGTTTTCGGTTATAATGGAAGTGATTTTACGATCATCACTGATGAAACATTGGGATATGATAGAAAAGTAGAACCATTGCATATTCGAAGTATTCTGGAAGAT
>RGCF01000505.1 GCA_009919265.1 Bacteroidota bacterium
ATAGACAATTTGTACAAGACGGAGATTTTTGGGAAGAGGTATAAATACTAATTTGAACGATTGGTATTTGTATGTGGTCATATAAAGGACAGCCCTTAGAAGATATTCCAGAAAACGCTTATGGTTATGTGTATTTGATCACAAATAACTACACCGGTAGAAAATATATCGGTAAGAAGTTATTCTGGTTCAAGAAAACAAAAGTAGTAAAAGGTAAACGTAAACGTCTAAAGGTTGAATCTGATTGGCGTACTTACTGGTCATCATCTGATGAAGTACAACAAGATGTAAAAGTATTAGGTGAACAATTATTTACAAGAGAGATACTGCACATATGTTCTAATAAGGGTATGTGCAATTATCTTGAGGCAAGAGAACAAATGGATAGAAGAGTGCTAGAGTCTACCGACTATTACAATGGCACTATTCAATGTAGAATACATAAAACTCATATAAAGGAAATACTATGAGAGTGGCGGTTATAGGTGCTGGTATTGCTGGAATCACTGCTGCCTATTACATTATGAAAAAAGGGCATGAAGTAACTGTGTACGAGAAAGAAAGATACGCAGGTATGAAGTGTTCTTATGCTAATGGAGGGCAAATATCTGTTAGCAATTCTGAAGTATGGACTACGTGGTCTAATATTGGCAAGGCAATGAAATGGATTGGTAGAAAGAACGCCCCGTTGTTGCTTCGACCAAGTCTTGATTGGGACAAAGCAAAATGGTTATGGAAGTTTCTTTGGAGCACTGCTCGTGATGATGCCGATAAGCGAACCATTGAAACCATTCGTCTTGGTATTAGATCAAGAAGACTATACAATACGTTGAGACAAAATGAGAACATTAAATTTGATTGGCAGATGTCTGGCATACTTCATGTATACAGTAATCAGAAATATTTTCAGCATGCGAAGGAAATGAAGGACATCTATGAGGAAAACGGATGTGATTGGGATATAAAAACTGCTGAAGAATGTTTAACTATTGAGCCAAGACTTCACTATATGAATAAGCAAGGATTGATTGGAGGCATATGGACTGAGTCTGATTCAGTAGGTGATATTCATATGTTCTGCTCTAAGATGTCAAGCATATTAGAAACATATGGGGTTAAATTTTTCTATAGCACTACTGTGGATAACCTAAACGAATTGCTACAGACATATGATAAGGTTGTTATAGCTAATGGTTCGGATGCGTGTAGATTAGTATTAGATGGAGACGTGTGCGTGTATCCAATCAAAGGATACAGTATTACTATTCCAAATGCAAGAAACTCTCCAGCTGTATCTATACTTGATGATGAGGCAAAGATCGTTTGCTCAAGACTTGGGGATAGATTGAGAGTGGCCGGCACTGCAGAAATCGCAGGGCACAACCAAGATGTTACTCGAACAAGAATCACACCATTATTGAAATGGGTGGCTAGAAATTTTCCTGGAGTATCAACTGAGCACTATGAACAATGGGCTTGTCTTAGACCAATGACACCAGA
>RGCF01000506.1 GCA_009919265.1 Bacteroidota bacterium
CTCTCTATCTATGTTTTTTTGGTAGGGTTTAATCTCTCTGCCATAATACGTTTTGAATCAAGATAAGCATTACGTTGCAATGCATGCAATTTTCTTTTAATAGCTTCTTCATCCAATTCTTCTTCTTCTTCTTCTTCTGGTTGGATTTCATTCTCATCATAATATGGTTGGACTTCTGTAACAATTGGTTGAGTTTCATCATCAATTTCAGTATATTGGGTGATTTCATCATTAACAGTAACAGTTTGAGTGACATCAACATGAATTGGTTGGGTGATTTCATCAGTAACATCATCAATGACAATTGGTTGGGTGATTTCATCAGTAACATCATCAATGACAATTGGTTGGGTGATTTCATCAGTAACAACATCATCATCAACAATAATTGGTTGGATTGGTTTTGTTTCTGTAACAGTAACAGTTTGAGTGACATCAACAATAATTGGTTGGATTGGTTGGATTGGTTGGGTTTTTGTAATATCATCATTAACAGTAACAGTAACAGTTTGAGTTGCATGATCATCATTAACAATAATTGGTTGGGATTCTGTTGGTTGGGATTCTGTAAAAAGATGGTTGACAGGAGTTTTTCTGGATTTCTTTGTACTAGTAGAATCCTGAGTTGCTTGACGTTTACGCGGGGTTGGTCTACGTCTATCATTAATCATTCTTAAAAACTGACTTTTGTAAGCAGGATTTATCCATTGCATATTAGATAACACATCTGTTTTTGGTACTAATTTTGGAGTGTATTCATACTTTTGAACAATTTTATACTCAACATTATTGTAGAAATCATCAACACTGGTGTATTCAACTTTGGGAATGGTCGAATCAGATGATTTGATGTAGAATGTTACATGTTCAATAATGATTGTTGAATTTGCTAATGTTTTGTAAAATTGATCATACAAATCCTTGTGATCCTTATGATGGACAATGTAACGGTCAATCATATTGTAAAATAATTCCATTTCTGGATGTTGATTACAAAGCATTCTAATTTCTGCATGATTATTCAATGTATCTTTTGTAACAGGAATTGATACAAGATGTTGACCATCATGGTTACTGTTAATAAATTCGATAACATCAATAGGTGAGGACATTTTTATGAGTGGTTTGTTTTGTTTGTTTTGTTTGGATTACTGAAAGGGACGCTTTCGTGATTAAATTATGAGTCAATTTGAGTGTCATACTGTTTCCCCTGGGTACGTTTACCCTGGGTATTCTCCATTAATAAATGTAACGTTTACCCTGAGTATTCTCCATTAATAAATGTAATTTACTGTACTGTACTGTAATGTACGGTATCTTAATTTAGTCACTCATTAATCCATTTTGTCACTCATTTCTTTGGGGGGGGGTAATGTACTCCCGAAGGGATCTGTAGGTACTATTTTAATACGGTAACGTACTGATACCATTTTAACACTGTAATGTACTGTAACATAATAGATACCATTTTACATAGTGGGTTCAACAGGACATAC
>RGCF01000507.1 GCA_009919265.1 Bacteroidota bacterium
ATAAGGTGTCTTTATCTTTTTGGTTCCGTTGTTTCTGGCTTCAGCAGGAAATCCCCCTTTGACTATTTTTACATTGATATTGGTGTGGTATGAATCAAGAATACATTTATGTGTAAACCCATTATCCGTTGAAGAATCGGCAACCATTACATTCACACCTTTGATATTATGTTGCAGGTTTAACAACCCTAAAGTTTTCTTTATGATTAATCCCTCGTTTTTGCAGGGTATGACTATTGTTAAATCTTTACTTAAACTCATATACTAATTTCGTCTAATCTGTAATTAACATTTTCATTCACATATCTGTCATCAGGTGATGGATACCATCTTTCATCATAATCAAATTTTGGTTTGTCGATATACCCCATATAGATTAATTCTCTGAGAATACCATCTAAATTATATTGACCATTTCTTTCCATAAAATTTTCGAACACTTCATCAACTTCCGTATCTTCAATATCAACTAAATTTGCCAAGTCAACTTGAATCTTAGCTCCGGTGTCGTCAAATTCATAAACATTACCGTATTCTTCTAACGCAGATTGAACTTGTTTCTGTAAATAATTAACATAATCATCAGCATCTGCATCATTTATCGCACTACTTATAGCGTTTCTGATTTCCCAATTATCATCCACTTCTTTGATGGTATCTTCCAAATCTGATTCTTCATCTAATTCAATACCATCTCTTTGGGCCATTTGTCTAACTATATCCCATAACCTTTCTTCAGTTGGTCTATCCATAGTATATTGAAAGTAAGAACCTAAATCTTCATAACCATCATTGTTCCATAATTCCCAAGAATCACCAGCCATTATTTCTGTAAAGATACTAACACGTCTTTTAGCTCCGGTTGTTCTGTTGGTATATGTGTTATCCCAACCACCATCAATATAATCCTCGAAATCTTCAGGTTTAATTTCTAATGTAAACCTTGTCGGTAAAGGTTCAATCTCAATTAACCCCATTTGACCTAACAATCGTTGCATTGGTCTTGATGAAAATAAATCAGGTCTATCTTCATATAAAGTTTTTATTGTTTCTTCCGGTAGGTCAGATAATTTGAAATCTTGGTCTGATGCGTATTCACTTCCAAAACTCTGAATTAGGTATTCATCACCTTGTCTAACAAAAAATAGTGGTAATATATATTGATGGTATTTGTCCTCGGGTTTTGAATTTTTCGGTCCTTTTAACTGATACAGGATATTATCATTCCACCCAATTGCTGCGGTTAATATTGATTTATTTAATTTGTATTTATTGTTAAGAGGAACTACTTGACGTAACGAATATAAATAACCATAAGAACTTCTTCCACAATGTCCCATTCTGTTGCATTCTTCAGATGAGTTTTTTGTATTCAAAGCAACCCAATAAAACCCATTTCCATCTTCATCTCTAAAATCTAATATAATATCGTGTGTAGATGGTTCTGTATAATTTATTTGTCCTTGACCAA
>RGCF01000508.1 GCA_009919265.1 Bacteroidota bacterium
ATAGACGAATAACCAATTGCCATCTTTAAATCACCACCTTCGGTAAAAATTGTGAAAGTATCCACATCACTCAATGCACCTTTTGCTTTGATGAATTTGTCAATCATATTAGATGCCATATCAATTGAAATACCAAAATCAGGCATTGCTTTCAAATCTGGAACAGGAGGAATAACTCCTAAGTCTGCTAATTGATAAGATGTTTCAGTTTCGTCAGAAGATAACTTTAATGATACCGATTTTTCACCTGCCTTATCAACTTTTAATGTTAAGTCGTTATCCAATACACCAATCATATTTTTCAATAATGATGTTGTATAAATACCAACACTCATTGGTGTAGATGTATACGCATTGTATTCCACTTCACCTAATAGGGTTTTGTCGTCTGAAATGAAACGAACTGATAATTTTGTTCCGTCTGCGTTCCAAGCTACTGATTCAATAAGTCCACCTAATGAATACTTTTGAATGAATTTTAATAAATTGTTTTTGTTCATGTTTTAAATTTTATTGTTTGTTAAATATAAGATTATTTTTTTAAATTACCAAATTAAAATGCAAAAAACTTCTTTGCTGTTTTTGTATCTGCGGTGACTTTATCCCACTTTAATGCGTTATAAAAGTCATCTAACTTATTTTCCAATTCTGCTTCGAATATTTTATTTCTGTCTATATAGTTTTCAACGAAGTCCATAATTTCTTTTGGGTCATTGTAATCTTTGAATGCAAGTGTTTCTAATCCTAATGGATTTGTTTTAAGATAAACCCATTTAACTTTATCACCATCTCTAATAGGTTCATGCTTATAGGGACAATTAAAGAACTTTAATAATCGGTTATATCCTATTCCGGCTTTAACGTGTGCAGGTGTTCCTTTCTCAAATGTTGCAATTGATGACCCCGTTTTCCAACTGCCGTCATCATATTTACTTAATTCTTTAATTGCTCCACCTTTTGCTATTACATTTACAGGAAGTGTTGGTAAACTTTTCTTAAAGGTTAATAATGTATCATCAATATAATCATTATCTTTACCCATCAGAATGTCTTTTAACATTGTAGACATAAACTTTTGGAATGCTTTTGGAAACGATGAACGAACCACATCTAACCCCTTTACATCCAACTTATCACACGGAATACCATTCTTTAAAATCATCCATTGTGCATATCGTTTCTTTGCTACCCAAAATCCTGCTTTACTGATATATTCCTTTTTGATTTCAAATCTATGTTTCTCTTTTGGAATAAAGAAAAATCTCTCTGCCAATAAATCATAGAATGAATTTAAGAATGATTGAGTTTCCTCTGCAATAGTGTTTACCTCTTGTGCCATTCTGGTTTCATCGAATTCTTTATACTCTGGGTATCTGTGTTTTACCAATGGTTCTGCCATCATATAAATTGAGTCCGTATCAATATAAACATTGTAGTCATCGGTTGTTCCCAATTCTTTCCAATATTTTC
>RGCF01000509.1 GCA_009919265.1 Bacteroidota bacterium
TAACAAATTTATTATTTATTTTACATTTATAAATAACAGAATATTTAGATTTATATATTGTTTTAACAATAGTTAAATAATCTAGTGTCATCTAAATAGATAATGCATTAACTTTTGGTACAATTCTTCTTAATGTAGATTTTGTTACAACTTGTCTATCACTATTAAATATTTTATCAAAAACATCTTTAAATTCTGCTTTTTCTTCACAGATTGTAGCTAACTTTAATTTAACTTCAGGCATTCTAACAGGTATTTGAACCTCTTTTATATTAGATTTAATAATACCTTGATGTGTGTTCAGATTATCATAACCATTCTTTGTCATAAATTCTTGTATTTGAGTGCCAAGAACTCTTTTATGAACTCTACGCTCTTTAATAGCTATTTGTAATTTTCTAATTTGTTCATCAATCTTAACCCATTCATTTACTTTATTTTTGAAATCCTGTAATTCTTCATCGGATACATTTGTAGGTTTAGTTTCTGGTTCAGTATTTTCGTATAATTTACTACCAGATGCAGTACTCATTTATATATATTTAATAATAGAATCTTTAAATAGATTTATTCTTTTTAGGAGCAGGTTTTCTTTTTTTAGCAGGTGATGCTGATTTAGTTTTTCTCATATTTTCTTTAGCAAAAGAATATATACCAGATTCTATACGAGGTCCATGATATTCAGCAATTAATTTACTTTCACATACAACACATATAGTAGGAAATCCAGCTACATGATTTATTAAATTTTCTGGTAATTGAGTCATTTGTGCTTGTTCAATCGCAACAATTTTAATGCCATCAGATGGTTTAATATTTTCAACTGCTCTATTCCATATTGGTTCTAAATCTTCACAATGTCCACAACCATTCATATAATATAAAACTAGTACTGGTACATCTGTAGATAATAGTCTTTTAACTGCATTAGTTTTACCTTTTGGATTTAACTTTGGTTCTGGCATCTTTTCTATATATGTTACATCTTTTTTTACATTAACGCAAATGCGGATTTATTTCTTAAATATTTATAAATGGAAAATCCTAACGAAAAAATTTATGAAGAAGTTTATAATCCTTATGCATTATTATCTGATATGTCTTGTTCAGCTCGTTCCGATAGAATGTCATGTGATACTATGCATAAATTAGCTATAAATGAAGCCAAAAATAATAAACTTTTACAAGAATATTCTACTATTAATCCTGCTTGTGAAAAATATACTAAACTAGCTGATAGATTAACAGAAGATGTTTTACAAAAAGGAGAAGGTTTAACACGTATGATGTGTTTCAAACCAGAAGGTGTATATACTAAAGATGGAGAATGGGTAAAACAATTTAATTCTTCTTATCCAAGTCCAGAAATTTTTCTTATGAGTACTAAACAACGTTTCCGTTCAAAAGTCTAAATATCTGTCTTTTATATTACTTTTTTCAAATAAATATTCAATATCTTTTGTATTTAAT
>RGCF01000510.1 GCA_009919265.1 Bacteroidota bacterium
TATATTCTTTAATTACGTTGTCTATAGTCAATTAAAACAAAAATTAATTATCTATTTAGATAAAAATGCAACCGATTTACAAGACATAACTTTAGCTTTAAAACAAATTAAAAAATACAACAATCCTATGCTTTTACTTGTTAAAAAAGACTTATATTTATATAGAAAAGTTGTATTAAATGATGCTAAATTAGAACTTATTGATGAATTCATTTCAAATTAAATCACAATTAAAAATATAATACCAACTACGTTCAAAAAAATGTGCTTCTATACAATTTGGTGCCCAATTTACCAATTTTATTAACTCTTCATAATATTCTTTTTTATTTGACAATATCTGTTTCTTTGTTACTGCAAATAGTGCGTTATGAAAAGCACCTAATTTTTCTGGATATTTCGGTCTAATATGTTTCTCAAACCATTCACAAAATGGAATTGGAATACCATCTTTATAAAAATCTGGTTTCCAATATATACCAAAATTTACATTCCAGTTTTTACCCCAATTTAATTCATCATGACCATAAAAATGTACATAATTTTTTGAATAACCATTTTGTAAAGCACTTACACCACATTCCATTAAGAAGTTATGAGCATCTTTTCTATAACCAATATGGTCTAATATCCATCCTTGTGTAAATATACATACATCAGGTAGTGAATCATAATTATCAATTATGTAATGTAAATATGTCTCTGCTTCACGTCCAAGATTAGGTATTAATTTTTCATTTGGTAATCCTAAATTTTCACTTTTATTATAAAGTATAATTTGATTAGGATTTACATAATATGTTAACCATCTAATGTCTTCTTTATAACGTGCAACTATATACTTCATTTCAATATCACAGTTGAAAATGTAATACCAACTACGTTCAAAGAAATGTGCTTCTATACAATTTGGTGCCCAATTTACCAATTTTATTAATCTTTCGTAATATTCTTTTGGTCTTGATAATATCTTTTCCTTTTTTACTGCAAATAGTGCTGCTACAAATACATTTATAGGATTAGGATATTCACTTCTTATATTTTTAACAAACCATTCATGAAATGGAATTTGAATACCATCTTTATACATATTTTTATCCCAATATTCACCAAAATTTACATTCCAATTTTTACCCCATGAAACTGCATTCTCATTATATGTAAATAGATGATTTTTTGAATAACCATATTTAATAGCGTTCTCAATACATTCAATTAAAAAATTATGAGGGTCGCTACGACCACCAAATGGTATTGGATGGTCTTTAATACCTCCTTGTGTAAATACACATATATCAGGTAATGAATCATAATTATCTATTATGTAATGTAAATACGTTTCAGCCTCACGACCAACATTCGGTATTAATTTTTCCTCTGGTAACCCTAATACTTCACCTTTATTATATACTATAATATCATCGATTTTAAAATGGTCAATTAACCATGATAAATCTTCATTATAACGT
>RGCF01000052.1 GCA_009919265.1 Bacteroidota bacterium
AAATAGTAATTCTAGTAGTATTTTATGCTTATGTCGTCTATCTCCGCGACGATGATAGACGACGATGACACCGTGATTGTAACACCCAAGGCACCTCGCGGAAAACGAAGCGACCTAACCGAAAAAGATTTAGAAGAATTCGTGCGTTCATTTTCGTCAATGGAGACTGTATCTGTTGCCAGTATTGAATGAATGAATGGAATGAATAAATAGAGTGACCCGGCCGATTTCAAGCATTTGAAAAAAAATTGAAATGTTTTTTCTCAAATCAAGTGTCGACAGTGAATCAATCAGAAAGAACAAACAACAATGTTGTCGTCGTCGTCGTATTCCAGAAACTCTACTGCCAATCCCCCCAAGACCCTGTGTGTCGTGTGCCGTGACGCCGGAAAAACCGAAGAAGAATATACCAGCCACTTCGTCAAAGACCAGCCCGGACCCAATGGTAAAGTTGTCTGCCCCACACTCCTGAATCAAGCCTGCCGCATTTGTGGCAAGACTGGACACACATCGAGATACTGCTCTCAATACCGTAACCGTCAGGTTCGTGAAGAACCCCGTCGCGAGGAACGCTACATCGAGCGCGAACCCCGTCGCGAGGAACGCTACATCGAGCGCGAACCCCGTCGCGAGGAACGCTACATCGAGCGCGAACCCCGTCGTCAAGAACGCTACATCGACCGCCGTGACGACCGCCGTGACATTTCCTACAACCGTCTCCACGAAGACACGGAACGTCATGAACGTGAAATTCGCGAGCGTGATGAACAATATCAACGCGAACAAGAACGCCGTTCAAAACCGTGGCTTCAAGCGGCAATGAAACCGGCATCAGCGCCAAGAGAACAACATGAGCGTCGCCAGCCATACGCGCATCCCCACGGTCCTCGTGTTCGTTTGAACCTTGAAGCCCCGGCATTGTCTGTCGCTTCTACGTCTGCTCCGTCCATCGAACCCAATCTGCCTAAATGGGGTACTCCTGAATACATGAGATTGTTTCAAACAGATGATTCCAACTCGTCGAGCATCCCTGCGCCGCCCGCCATCGATGTTCGCAAGGTTGAACTTCATCACGCAGCCAACTGGGGCGATGAAGACACCGAAACACCCTTCGTGTGCGACCCCGAGCAAATGACACGCCAGTTCTTCGAAAAGGAAATCATGGCCGGCTTGACTACCAAAGAAGAAATCGATTTCATCGCGATGTGCGACGACCAGAGCCAGATGCCATTTGAATGCGGCGAGTAAATATCAGGTAAGAAACCGCTCGCGCGTGTGTGTATGAACTAACACTTTTTATTCCATTCGATTCCATTCGATTCCATTCATTCCATTCGATTCCATTCATTCCATTAAATTGAAATGTTTTTTGTATTTTATCATCAACAACATCTCGACGACGCGACATCAACGACAATGGCCAAAGAAGAAATATACAGTTATTCCGACGGCACTCTATATATGGGATATATGCGACCAACCACAGCAGAAGAACAAACTCAGACGAAATTGTCACATTTACGCCACGGAACCGGAACTCTGCGCACACCAGCATTTGTATATGGCGCCCCATTGAAAGAATATACTAGTGAAGACGCCGTGGAAAACGCACACCTCGCCAAATGGCACGAATACATTGGAACATGGGAGAACGACAAAATGCACGGATACGGCATTCACATTCAAAAATCGGGTGATGCGAGCGAAATTATCATATTCGAAGGTATATGGGAGAACGGAAAGCCGAAGAAATCGGTTCACGCCAAAGACGACGACAGCGACCAATACGACGATACTGTATTTGGGTGGTAAATATAATCGTGACAATGCCGGGTATGTGTGTGGGTGTGGCTAAAAAATTGAAATGTTTTTTTTTGATTATTGTGGATTAGCAGACACAGAAATCAGACAAAGAGAATATGGCCGCTACTACACCTGCGACTCCCCACCACCCATTACCCGAACCGATATACCGCCGCCTGGATATGGCACGCCTCCCGCCATACCGTTTGGAAAGAATACCCCACGCCGATTTGGAGTTTGGATGCCCAATTCGGTTCAAGAATGTTTGGAATGACGAAACAGAAGCCCAGAAAGCCGCAGACAAAGAAAAAGCCGACATGGCGCGAACTGTAACGCGCCGAACCCAAACAAAATCAACAAAAATGCGACGCTCATTCTGTAAGTTTTGCATGCATCGCGGTTTCCCTCTCGCACACTGTAAGTCACATTACACGAAAAGCGGACCTGAATTCGGTTCAAAAATAACATGCCCACTCCTGCTCCAGCAGCAATGCGCCAGATGCGGTGAAATGGGACACACGCCGAAATACTGCAAAAGCGAACACTGGCTAAAAACCAACCCGCGTGTCATCTCATCATACCGCAATCCGCTCGATATCAGCTGGTTTCACTTGAGTGAACTAGCGGAAGACCGCATTTCACTTTGGCAGAAACCGATACCCCCCGCACTACAGAAGAGACATGAAGAATATGAGGAACGATGCGTCAAACCCTCGCGCATTTGGATTGAAATGACCGGCGACCACAAGCATTACACCAACGACTTCCGACTCATTATGGTTCTGAATGAATCAGATGACTGGTTTCGCGCTCGTCCGCGCACGGAATACGAAACCAAAGTTCAGGAGCACTACGAATGGATGCGGTCCGTCACGTGGGATGGAACCCCCCAAAACAACTGTATCCCCTTCGTCATCATGAATTCACCGCCACCCTCCTATGAAGAGGCGACTGCGGCAGCAGAGCTATTACAGGCAGTGACGCCGATGACGACGACGACGACGACGACGACGACGCCAACGACGCCTGCTGCTGGTAGTGAACTTGGCTCAATTATCCAGCGTCTGCCTGAATCGGCAAGAATCAGGTTTGAATCTGATTGTGCCAAAACGATGCACGATATCATCACGAAATATATCGAGCATCAAACGAAATAAAGGTAAGCGTAGCTTGTGTGTGTTCTACTAACATTTTTTTACATAAACCCGCGTTGTATATAATGTAATAGCACTATTCGTGCTGCGCCCGTGCCCTCCTGCTTTCTCATCTAGTTTTTCTAATGTTTCAGTGAGTTGAAACCGATGAACGTTACTAGGACGCGTATTCCATTCCTTATCTCTCGGAGTTATCCACGAGCCATCTTCTTTTGCGTGTTCGAGCAATACATCCGGCAAATAAATCGCGTTCGTTTGAATACTATGCCAACCGCGAATAAATCCAGGGTCTCGCTCGGTAAATAAATATGTTATCACGCACCGTGTTATTGGTATTTGTGTCCCTTGTCCGCCGGTAAGACGACTTTCGGTTTGTGCCTTTCTCTTTACTTCACTTATAAATCCGCTTTCCGCGCTGCGACTCCATCCGCCGTTCTTCGTAAACCATTTTCCTAAACATTCTCTTGCATTCATTTCCGCGTCATAACAAGTTACGAATATTCCGTCAATCGGAATTTTACTTTGACTGGGTCGAAATACCGGGCGTATCAAAAACGACAAGTAACCTACGGCACTTTCGCCTGGACTTCGCGTTCGTCCAATCCACTGAAACGAGAGACCGGGATGTTTCTGCTTAAACACCTGAAATGTGCGGACGTCGTCAATTTCATTGAGATACACCGACGACGTCGCCGCTCCAGACAACGAGTCAGTTACAATTGCGTGTGCAGCCTTATTTTCAGCAGGAATCGCGTATTGGAACGGCTTATGGTGAGAGAAATCCGCGGATATAATATAGAAGTCGCCGCTGCCACCGCTGCCGCCATTGTGCCAACGATATTTCTTCATAGATTGTATCCGTTTTGATGAACGGTTTGGCCGAAATGTTCGTGTTCCTCCACCCCGTCGCCCTATAAGAACATCACGAACATTCACAGGAATAAACGTAATACCACCAGTATTCACATTCCATTTTCGAAAGTAATGAAGCAATGTTCGAAATGGAACATATAGCTCGTGATGACATATATTACTAGAAATACACGATAAAATGATACGGTCGTCGCGGTCGTCGTCGTCGTCGTCGAGAGAACCGATATGGCTACTACTACTACCGTTAATGGTGACATCCGGTCTACTGTTTGCCGGGTAATAGTAGATATATACGCGTCGAATACTATCTAGATCACCGGGTTGAAATTGTAAGGTATGGCGAATAATGTCACCGGTATATTCGGTTCCGGCGTGTGGTAAAACATACCCACATACATCATCAACTACTATGGGTTGTTGATTTGAAATAATATCTTCTCCGTTAAACCACCGCGGCTGCATCATATATATATAGGAAATAAAAAGTGTTAGACTGCACACACACACACACACACACACACGCTTACACTTACACGCTTGCGGACGACCACTGGACATACACCCTCGCCCAGTGTTCTCTGCGATGAACAAACCATTTTCCGTTGGGGTCGGCGCTTCGATGAAACTCCGTATAGAGCTCGGGGTGCGTCCATTCGTTTTTCTCTTGCCTGACAACGAAGCATCTGATTCCGCCTAGGTCAACCTGCGACAACGGTTTGAAACGAAACAATTCGCCGGCTTCATCGCGCAGAATATTTTTTTTCATGTTTTCAATTTTTCTGCGGCTGACGGTGCGATGTTTGGCCCAGTCTTGGTGACGTTCGCTTTGTTCGTGTTTTTTCCAGTTTTTACAGAGGCCTTTGTATCCGCATACACATTCCCATGAATACTGTCTCGGATGCCACATGCCCACAGCGTGTCTTGCCATGAAGGGGCATTCTTCAGGGTCAGGGTTGTGGCAACTTTGTTCGAAGCGATTGACGGACATCTCGGTTGCTTCACGGAGGAATCTGTTTCGGTCGTCTTGGGGAATCTCCATCCAATCTTCGGCGGAAATCCCGAAGTGTTCGGGATGGTTATGTTTGACGCGACTCCATGCGGCGTGTTCGATGATGCCCATTCCAGCAGGAAGTCCGTTGTGGTTGAATTGAAAGAGTGGAGCCGACGCCGCATAGGATGGAGGAGGGCCAGCAGCAGGGCCGCCTGCACTTCCGCCGCCGCCACCGCCACCCATCGCCGCCGCCACCGCCGCCGCCGCCGGTATTTGACGGTGGAGTGCGCCCAACGCATTCATTGCTTCGAGATATTCACCTTCCGGCATATTGTCCTGGTTGTCTTCAATCACGCGCATAAGCGCAGCCAAGTTCGGGTTCACGGTCATTCTGTATTTATCGTTCGTAATCGGTGTTGCTTAATCGCTGTATGTAGGATATCGTAAGAAAAGGATTTCAATTTTTTTACGATATATCGCATCGGCGTCGTATCATCCAAAATTCGCGGATATTAGTGAATGAATTGAAGCGAGGCCTTCGAATTCCGTTTTGAACCGGAATTTGGTGTAAAATGAAACATCGTCGAACCCGACGATACACCTCTGCCAGAAGTAGAACCCATCGAATTAGAACCGATATTCCCTTCTAAACCCGAACCGCGTGTGACCCCCGCCGCTGCCGCTACCGCGAAAACCGGCCTGGCCGGAGAAATTAATTGTCCGGTCATCACTTGCGGCACCTGTGAATAACGGTTGACACGCATAAAATGGCGAACATCGCGGAGGAGCGAGCTCCACGAATAAGTGCGGATTGCGGCTTGATTGGCGCGAAGAATGGCGAAAACGGCGTAAGTGAGTGCTCCGGCAAATGCGTTGTTGATATATGCGTCGGCGGATGTTTGTTCGTCACGCGACCCGCTAATCATAAACACTTCACCGGCGGTCTCGGCGTATTTTCCCTGAACGAATGCCTTCTGCTGGGTGCGCCAAACCGCCGCGCGGCCTGCTGATGGTGGCGCAATAAGCAAACTGAAATCTTCGTATTTATAGCGGACATCACAGCCAGTCCCGTTATGACAGCAGTCGAGGATGACATACAATCTCGCACCACGCGGCACACGATTCACGAGTAGAACACGAATTTCATCGTCGGTGATGATGCCTCCGCCGGCGGAAGCAGGAACCGCGTAATCAAGGGGGCAAAGACAGGAGTCGAGGCCAGTGGCTTCATCGCCGTTTGTATCACGCACGAGAGACCCGTGGCCTGAGAAATGGAATACGGCTTCATCGCCGGCGACCATCCCAGCGACGAGGGCGGACATTCCCGCGAGAATATTTTGGCGGGTGGGGGGCAAAGCAGAGGCGGTCCCAGCACCAGCAGCACCGCGATTGCCGTCGGTGAGGACATTCACGGATGATGCCGAATAACCTAAAACTGTTCGTAAATACTGAGAGACATTGACGATGTCATTATAGCACCCGTTTAGTCTGGCATCCGGGTTGTTATTGTAATTGATGCCCACGAGGAGGGCGGAACGGCGGGGTGGCCGAGAGATGCTTCCGGAGGACATAAGAGTAGTTATATATTATAGTATTATAATAGTAGTATAATAATAGTGTTATGCCAACCGACCTTTATTTGGTTCGTCACGCCGAAAGTTGCAGTAATCTCAACGTGGGAAAGAATACTACTTATCGTCTACGACATAACGGTATATTACACGAGCCGACATTATCTATCCGCGGATATATTCAATCATTCCAACTGAGAGATTATATATTGAACTCGAACAATGTGAGGTATGATAAAGTCATTTGCTCTCCACTTATTCGCACTGTTGTAACAGCGATGATATCATTATCCACATTCAACGACGAAGAAAATACAAATGTCATCTATATTGTTCCTTATGTGAAATTATATACAAAAAAGTGGTCGAAAATCAATCGCGTAATAGAACTGAAGGATAAAATCCATAATTTCCGGCGATGGTTTCATACATCGGGAATTCATCTTTACCAGTTATATCGAGAGAACTATCCGAGACAACCGAAAGATATTAGAAGCATCCATTTGCCCAGGATAGATTATACGGAATTAGAAGAGTATGAACATCGATTTCGAGAGAACGAGAACATCACGGATGAGTTTCGTGAATATGTATCGCGACTGTCAAATATTTCATCGATACTTGTATTTACACACAAGCGGTTTATTACGCGTATTGTGCCGCATATTTCGAACGAACCCAAAAATACCTCGATTACCAAACTCACGCTAGATACTGAAACCCAAACCAATATATATCGACCCTCAACGATGAAAAAACATCGATTTACGCTAAGCCGCAAGTATCAAATCGAACAGTGTAATGCAGCGAAGTCATTTGTAACATGGCAAACGACACAGCAAACGACGCGACGACGAAAGAATACCCGCCTTACGCCTCCATAGCATCCGTCACAAACAACCGGTTCATCGCACATACCTCCGGCTTCTCTGAACTTCGAACTGCCGTGAAGATATGCTGAATAATCGCGTCGTGACGAACCCGAATGGTATAATCTTGTTGAATAGCACCGCGACCGATACGCCCCATCGACTGTATCGCCTTCTCCTGCGTCATTCCCTCCAGGTCTTTCCCGATATATCCATGACAGAACTGATAATTCGTGCCATAGATATAGTCTGTTGCTGTGATAATCAAATACAGCTTCTGGTGCTTCGCCAGTGTCTTCATAATATCCGTGTATTTCTGGTCGGTGGCATTCGTGATTGCGCCGATTCCCATCAAGAGGAGAAGTTTCCAATGTGTTTCGACATTGAGAAGCATAATCTGTTCGACGACTTCATCCTCGACAAATGAAGTGAATTCGTTCGAAATTGCTGTGCGTGTTGTCCATCGTTTCAGGTGTTCGAGCCGGTTTGGCACAAAGAGTTCGTGAAGAGCAGTATATTTCACGGATTTCTTCAATTCATCTACCTTGATATGAAGTCGTTCGGTTTCAGGATTTATGCGGGTGTCGGATGTGAATTTGCGCGTCTTTTTCTCGTCATCGCCGCCGCCAGCACCCCCGCCGCCGCCGCCGCCGCTGGCAGCAGACTCGCCTTCCAGGTCTTTGATAGATTTTTCGGTTTTCATAATCTCTTCAAGAACGCGTGTATTGAAATCAATTGTCGTCATAATATCTTCCATTACGACATCGGGGATTTTCGCGATTTGAAGCATAAATGCCGCGACTTTGTCTACATTTTGAGTTAGGTAAATCGTGGGTCCATCGGTGAGGGTATGTGCGTCACTGGTAGATAGATTCACGACGGACGCGAATTTCGGTTTTCGAACCGCGATAAGTGTCTCATAGATACGCGGCCAATATTTCGGGCGGATATTTTCGAGAAGAAGGAGATAGTATTCCTTGATACTTGTCATTGTGATTTCACCGATATCACCGAACATATTTTCAGGTAAATAACGCTGTGACTGAATTACAAAGCCACGATTATCATCGGTGTCGGGGTCGGGGTCGGGGTCAGTGCGTCCGGTGGCGTCGCTGTCGTCGCTGTCATCGCTGTCAGGTTCAAACGGCTTTGTCACCAAAGCAATGAATCGTAAAATCTCGCGCAGGTCAAAATACCGCATCAGCGTCTTGTATGTCTTACAATGCTCGACGCATTCAAGCACACGGTCATAATCATTGCCAAACATATAATGCGGCAACTCGATAAATCCGCTCTGGTTCACAATCGGAATCGATTTCTTGAAATCGTGACTAATCACGCTATATACTTCTGCCCCCTTGTCGTGAAACTTCACCTTGAAGTCCTGAATCACATCAACGATTTCGTCCTCACGCGGCATTGTAGCAGATGATAGAACGATATTCGGGATTACATTCCCGCTCCAATTGCGATGGATGATGGGATGAAGGTCGTGTTCTTTGTAGTCGAGTGATATTGTCGGTTCGTCCCAATACATCATAAGTTGGTCAAGCGGGTGAAACGCCATCATATAACGCATCGCGAGCAGATATGACCGAATATCGCAAATCATAATTTCTACATTGTCGCCGATACTGTTGTCGACTTTACGAATACGACCGCTACGTTTGTCGCGAATTGCCTCTTTTGCTGCGTAATAATGGAGACGAATATCATCGATATTGGCACATCCAAATGCAAACGCGATTCGTTTTTTGACGGATATCGCTGCCTTCGCTAATGCCAATCCAACGTGACGAGCAGCACATACGAAGATAATCTTGTATTTCTCAGATAATCCAAGCGGCGAAAGCGTCTTTCCCGTGCCCGTCGGAGCAATATAGAGCACCATCTTGGCATCAGGTCGTTTCGCGATTGTGAATAACTGTTTTTGATGGTCGTATAATTGAACATTCGCATACTTGAATACAGCTTCGTTTTGTTCGATGAACCGGTAAGCATTACGAAGAAATCCAATCATTTGGACATCGTCTTTTAATACCCGAATAACATAATTCGCCAAATCGATAATGTGTGAATTCACGGAAGTGACCGAATTTTGAAGCATTAATTTCAGTGTATAATAGTGCTTCATCCACTCATTCGAACCGACGGCAGCGGCGGCGGCGAGACCCGAAGTGTGCTTGGTGTCAACAATCGCCTCAATCGTATTCATTATCAGTTGGTCGAATGTATCCCCCGAGCCGCCAAACGACATATTCATATTCTGGATTCTCATCAAATCCACTTTTTTCATCGTCTTTTGAGATTTTGCTCGGATTTCGTGTCGGTCATGGTCGTGGTCGTGGTGATGAGTTAGCAGAACATCCAATACGCGTTCGGCTCGTTTTTTGAAATATTCGTTGAAGAGATAATCCTCCATTTCCGGCGTATTCGTTATTTTCATTCGCGACATAAGTGAAAGATGTCGATTAAACACATTATTCACATCATGAAATCCATCGATAATAAGTTTCAAGATATTCATTTCTTCCTCCGACTCCATAATCTCGATTCCGTTCCATTCTTCGCTGGTAAGCTTTACTTGGTGTAGAGTCGCTTCCGTCATATGTGATTTTTAAATGAATAAACCACTAATACATTACAATTCTATAGTTACTTTTAAATCAATTTTAGCGATATAAGTATTATAACGCACCCCGCCGTGTGTAAATTGAATTAAATATAAGAGTGTATTGTATATCAGCCACCGACATAATGTCACACCCTCTTATTATAAGTTTTGATGGAAATATCGGTTCAGGCAAATCGACGACCTGTTATGAATACGAACAATATCTAAAAAAAATGCTTACTGACACTGACCCGTCGTTGTCGCATGTATTTCCCACGATAACATCATTCGAAGAAGAGGTTTGTTTTTTAGATGAACCAGTCGCATTATGGAATCAGGTATGTGATAAGGAAGGTGTGAATATACTTACAAACCTGTATAAGGATACTCGGGCAAATGCCTTCAAATTCCAGATGATGGCGTATATCTCGCGCCTTGCTTTGCTTCGTAAAGCGGTGAAGAACGAGAAAATCAAGCTTATCATTACGGAACGAAGTGTTGAAACAGACCGGAATGTCTTCGCGAAAATGTTATATGATACGGGTGATATTTCACACGACGAGTTTCAGATTTATACATTGTGGTTTGACGAGTTCTTGACGGATGTGCCTTTGTCGGGGATTGTCTATATTCACGCTTCGCCGGATGTGTGTATTGAACGAATTGAAAAGCGGGCACGAGCCGGTGAAAGTATTTCAAACCAATATATCGCGAGATGCCATCAATATCACGAGGATTGGATACGCGGAAGAAACTGTCCGCTTTTAGAACTACCAGCAAACGAAGATATGGTCGAATCACCGCGAGTAATGTCAATACGAATGGAGCGTATTACTGAATTTATACGAGGTCTATTATCCGCGAAACAATAAACGAATTAAACATATATTGGACATTAGTAATTAGATTAGATAAAACGAACACCCAATATTTTTTTAGTTCAAATCTAACGAAACATTGTCCTCCCGAGGTCGCGATGTCTTCTTCTACGGTGACAGTTAACGGCAACGGCAACGGCAACGGCAACGGCAACGGCAACGGCAACGGCAACGGCAACGGCAATGAAACCGAAAAAGCGTGCCGTTTTGTATCAAGTCGTGGCTTAATGAAATCGTGTGCGGTTTACTCGAAAAACCCAAAGTCTAGCAGCCCAGATGATTTATACCACGTGAGCGAGTTTATTGAGTCGGCGCAAAATCGCCCAAACTCTGTGGCCGTGGCCGTGGCAGTGGCAGTGGCTATCTATGTGTGTTGCGACGCATTCCAGCATTTTATACAAAAAGACGCCCCACAAATTCGCGTGCCATATGTCGTGGTATGTGGTGATGGCGATATGACAATGTTTCGCGAGGCCGTTCCGAAAGAAAAACACAATACATTTGTAATGTTTATGCTCAATCCCGACTTACGCGGGTTATTTTCACAGAATATGGATATTCACGAGTGTCGCCAGTTTTTAAGCGATAAAATCACGAAATTATGGGCTGCCAATGCTGCTATATTTAAACACGAGAAAGCACCAAAAACACTGGAAGACGCGATAAATACTGTCCACAAAAAACTCCGGCAAATCCCGATTGGGTTGGATTATCATACGATTTACGCGAATACGACACATCAGTGGGTAAATCCATTGTCATCAGCAGAACAGTCGATGACGACGCCGGTCGGTCAGGAACGCATTCTCATTGAACAAATTCATTCATCAATGACCCCATTTTACCAGCGTAAAATTCGTATCTACTCGAATGTTATGCTTTGCTTGGATAGATTCAATGACCGTGTAACCGCCATCCGTGAAATTCCGGCCGACCTGGTCTTTCAACAAGTGTGTTTCTTGCCGCGAACAATGATATGGAAATCGATGAAAGACTACGCATTCGTATTATCACCATTCGGTAATGGGATGGACTGTCATCGCACGTGGGAAGCATTGCTTTGCGGTTGTATTCCAATCGTGCGTTCCTCCGTATTCGACGAATTATTCGAAGGATTGCCCGTGCTCATCGTAAAGAATTGGTCGGATGTATCATTGGATTTATTGGTCGCAACGATAGCCGAGTTCAAAGACAAACACGATAAAAAGGAACTCCGGTATGAGAAATTAGAACTCGCGTATTATACGAAAATGTTCTCGGGGTAACCGTAATAAAGCGACAATAATGATATAATGTATATCAGTATTGTTGAATAATGACATCGCATATAAGCGAACTGGTTCGTATCGACCCGAAGACGGTTCCGAAAGTCCCGTTTCACAATCAAATCATATATGCCAAAATCGAAGAGGTATATGATGGAGATACTATAAAAATAATCGTATTGTTTGGTATTATGCCTGTCCGGTTTTCATTACGGATATTGGGGATTGATACTCCAGAAATCAAACAAGGTATCGGGCGACTGCCTGAAGAACAACAAGCGGCAGTGAAAGTTCGTGATTACGTGAAGTCGCTTTTCCCGTCAAACCTCGCGAAAATATGTATTCGTGATTGGGACAAATATGGCGGGAGAGTGCTCGGTGATTTGTATGTAGAAACCGGCGAAAGTGTATCCGATATATTGATACACGGTGGATGGGCACGACCATATCAAGGCGAGAAAAAGAAGGAGTGGACGCTTAATGAGCTTACTAAAGCACCGTTCGTATAGACTTGACGCGTGTGGCCGACCGACCGACCGACCGACCGACCGACCGACCGACCGACCGACCGACCGACCGACCGACCGACCGACCGACCGGCTATAATGAGCGTTGAAAAACACCGTTTTGCGAGCCTTGTGTTACAATCGTCGGCTCGCCCCAATATACTCGCAATACCAATTCTCTTGCTGTATCGTTTAACCACCAGTCCGCTGGCTTGTCGATTTTCTTCGTTGAACTCGTGGCGGCAATATAGTCGCATATTTTTTTCGCACATCGTTGATGGATGATATAACTATCGGTGCATTTGGCTGCACCATTACCGCCCCAAGAAGTCTCGTGAAGGCATTTTTCATAGATATATTTCCCAGGTTTTAGTTGATTTCGGGGAATATGTAAATTACACCCGTCGCCGATGAATAGCATATCATATTCTGATGGCAGTTGTTTCATATACACACCGAGTTTATCCATAAATCCATTCGAGAGAATGACGTCGTCTTCGAATACGAGTGCTTGTTCATAATTCTCTCGAACCATCGTTCGGTAAACAAAAAGGTGCTTGAGATGAAGCGATAACTCCGTGCGTCGCTTTGTGATATACTCGCGGCTGAATTCGGGGCATTCGTCATCGGTGATTGTATCTTTATCGAAGTTCTCGATAAACTCGTAATCCGTAATACCGTGTAACTTAAACTGATGGATGATATACTGTTTTCGTTGGGTGAGCTTGGAATAATGAAGAACGAAGATTTTCAACATTATTTATGTATTGTATTTACTATTGCGGTTTATATTTGTTTGATATGCTTCAAGAACCAAACAACCATTTTATTCCTGTTGCGAGTATGCCGCCGCTGGCCTCCTCCTCTCTGATGTTGCTGTTGCTGTTGCTGTTGCTGTTGCTGTTGCTGCTTTTGTCTGGAATATGGATACGATAGTCATCATTATCTCTGTCCTCACCGCCGCCAGTATCCTGAATATAACCACCAAATCCAATGCCGCCGTCGCCCGCCATTTCAGCCAATAATACGGATTTGGGGCGATATCGCAGAATATCAATTTCATACTTCGTGATTTTAAACAGGTCTTTCCCGTAGATTTCGTGAAGAAGCATCCATTCAAATATCCCCCCTGTATAAATATGAACATTCGTAAACCCGAGTTTAACCAATTGGTCGTATTTATGTAATATCGTGATGTCATTTGAGTTCTTACCGTAAACAATAATCATTATTTCGGGTTTTTTATGAATGAGGGCATTTATCACGCGTTCCTCGAACCGAATATCGACGGTTGTTTTAATAAGACAATGTTGTAATGTGGGCGCGAGCGTATTGATTAACAGAGTCGAATGTTGTATATGTGAATTCCGATACACGACCATTTGTATATCTTCGTAACTCACTTTCGGAATGAGACTTACTTGATTTCCCATGTATTAAGTATCAAATAATAAATAATGTTCTTAGTTATACTAACAATATTATTTGTTTTTATCTAATTTTACTTCTTCTCAATCAAATGTAATTACGATATCCACGAATTCCTTTTTAATACTCTTGGTTGCAGATGACGACAATTCCTCGCGTTTCTTCCGGTTTTTCGGCTTATCCGCTTCAATGCTTTCGATTTTCAATTCACATCCGTCGACCGTCGTCGATGAGGTCTGATGCGATTTTGCCATCTTACGCGAGGTATTATTGCGAATATTCATATCCGACTCAATCGCCGAATAATTCTCGTGAATATAACGAAGCACTTGATTTTCGATTGCCCATTTAAAGAAGTTCAGTTGTCCGAGAGTTGTTTGAATATATGTCGTGCCGCCTAGATGGGGGACATTAATTCGCTCCCAACGGCAAAAAGGGTCGAACCGCTTCTTCGAATACGCACGAAGCTTTAGCTTATAATCGACATATACCTTGAAGCGTTTTGGGGGCGTTCCGCTGCCTTCAAGGTCATATACAGTATAGTGCTTCTTCGAAAAATTGGTAACAAACCAGTCCATAATACGCAGGGATATATTCGTGGTTCCGTTGATTACGGCGAGCATCTTCTCCATATTCTCTCCGCCGTTTTCGTGATAAAACCGGAGGACTTTATGAAGAAGGAGGTCATTTTGAGTATTATAGATACTCGTTCCGTGGGCAAGAGGAAGTTGATGCCCGTGAAACGATGGAGGTGTGTCTTTGGGCGGGTTATGGTAGGCCAACATTCGTGTAATTGAGATACGCGGTTAGTATTTAAACCGATTTTCATTCGGTTTGGTCCCGATTTTCATTCGGTTTAAATTGGGATATAAACGGATTTCATTCAATATACATAAAACGATGTCTCTCGAACGTGCGGATTCAAATTCTCCTAGCTCGTGTGAAAAACAATATCAGTTTTCAAACTCGATGCTTACTGCTACAAATATAGAAACCAGCGACACGGATAGTGATGCTGGGGCTGACCGACCGCCTACCAAAATTCTCATCGACTTGAAGAAAATGCCAGTAGGCCAATATGAATATTATACCGAGAACTCATCAATCATCAACCAAATGTTACTTTATGTGTATCATACGATAAACAATTTAGTTTATTTGACGCCCGCGCGGGACAAGGACAAGGACAATGAAGCCCCCCCCACGCCACTTAAACTCCGTCGACGCCCCTATAAATACGACAAGGATGATTTTTGCTATGTTCAGATGGGATATGGCGACTACAAGTATGCTTACACTGTTCCAGCTACAAAGACCGAACCAGAGCGAACCACCGAGTTCCTGATATCATACCGCCAAGAAGAAAAAACGGTGGGGACGCATGATGGTGCCGAGAAATTCGAGACGATGATAATTCGCACAGATTCCCCGGAAATATTCCATCATTTCTACCGCGAAAGCGACAATTTCCTTGAAAACAACGAGCAAGACGAGTCGAAACTCCATATTTTTGTGATGTCGAAATATGGCGAGTGGATGCGCTATAATAAAATCCCGTCGCGCACGCTCGACACGGTGTATTTTGACGAGAAGTTGAAAATCAAACTGCGTGCGGATATCACTGATTTTCTAAAGAAGGAGAAGGAATACGACGAGTTCGGAATTCCGTATAAGAAGAACTATCTCCTCACGGGTATTCCTGGAAGCGGTAAAACGAGTATTATTAAAGCAATGTGCCGAGAGATTGGATATAGCCTTTGTATCTTCTCGATTAACCACGATGTTGATAATAATACGGCCCTTGCCGCGTTTCGCGACATTCCGCCGAAGTCGGTTCTCCTGTTCGAAGATATTGACTGTCTCTTTGAGAAACGCACGAGCTCTAGCGAGAACAAGAGCCAATTCACATTCAGTCATCTTTTAAACTTGCTCGACGGCGTGTTTTCGAGGAAGGGGCTCATTTCATTCATTACAACGAACCATCCGGAGAATTTGGATCACGCATTACTGCGACAGGGCAGAACGGATATGATAATTCACATGAACTACCCGAAGAAGGTGGATGTCAAGCATCTGTTCCGCGATATGATGCGGAAGGAGGAACTCACCGCGGAGGAAATCGACCGCGATTTTGACCGGTTTTACGAACATATCCAGAAGAAAACGATTACGATGGCGGGGATTGTCGGGTTCTTGTTTCGATATCGTCGTGCCTGGGTGGATAATATCAATGAACTGCTCGACGCAGACAAGTTCATCAAGGAGGTGACGCGGAATGTGGAGGATAGCAAGTTGTATGCGTAGATTTTGCTCATATTATTTACTACGATAACGTTTTGTTTTTGAGACACGACGTTTTACTTTTCGCGATGAGCGTTTCTTATGATGGCGAGTTATTGATTTCCTGCCTCGACCTCCTTTTTGTGCTATACTATAATCCCACAAAGTGGCAGTGTGGTCAGAGCTGCCAGCTGCCAGAATTGGCTTTGTGGGATGAAACGCAACAGATAAAATTCTCGGTGGCGGCGATTCCTTCTTCGTTTCAGCCGACTGGTCGGGCACGGGCATCTTCAGAATCGCCACACTACTCATCGATGGGCTACCATCATTCGATGACAGCTTCCATAATTTCACGGTATTGTCCAGACTGCCGGTTGCAAGAAATTCACCTAGAGGATGAAACGCTACAGTTCCGACAGCACCGGCAGAAGACTCCGTTCCGACGAGTGTAACTGACAAACTGTCGGGGTCGTCCGACTTCGATATCTTCCTCAAAATGACGGTGTTATAGCTACCGGTTGCAAGAAAATTACCGCTTGGATGAAATGCAACAGATGTAACATAACCGTCGTGACCATCCAGAGTCGCCACACAATTTGCTGACGAGCGGTCAGGCAACAGCCTCCATAATTTCACGGTTTTGTCCGCACTTCCGGTTGCAAGAAATTCATCGCTTGGATGAAAGGCGACAGAGAGAACAGCATCTGTGTGTCCATCAAGAGTGGCCACACAACTTGCTGACGAGCGGTCATGCGACAGCTGCCACAACTTCACAGTGTAGTCTTGGCTGCCGGTTGCAAGAAATTCGCCGCTTCGATGAAATGCGACAGAGTGAACAGCACCTTTGTGCCCTTGTAGAGTCGCCACACATCTTAATGACAAGCTGTCAGTCGACGGCTGCCACAACTTCGCGGTGCCGTCGTAACTGCCGGTTGCAAGAATGATTTCGGTTGGATGAAACGCTACAGAGCGAATTTGGTCGTCATGCTTTGCAGTCAACAACATATCCGATAACTGGTTGTCATCGGAAAGCCGCCACAACTTCGCTTCGTTGTCTTGGCTACCGGTTGCAAGAATAGGTGCAGTTGGGTGAAACGCGACAGAATAAACAGAATCGCTGTGCCCAACTAAGATGCTC
>RGCF01000511.1 GCA_009919265.1 Bacteroidota bacterium
GCGTACAACCGTATCAACAACCGTATCTAAGAAGCCAAAGCAGGAAACCGTCAAAGTAGATCGTGAATCCGTTATTGTATCAAGTATTGAAGAAGTGAAAACGGTTATACAGGATGGTTCATATGAGGTGTTAATAATTCGTTTAACTGATGATGAGCGTAACCGTTTAATCGAATCTGTAAAAGAGACTGATTTTTTTGGTTGGGTAAACAAGTTGTATAACGAAGACCATCAAATCAATATTGGTAAAATTACAACTGATCAATTGATGGGGAATACGGAATGGCCATATAAAAAGTCCGAATATGTTAAATTTCCTAACGCTGAATCCGGTATGTTAAATTTGTATTGGAGTAATGTACACGAAACCGTATATTCGTTAGAGACCATCAAGGAGATTTGTAAAGTGTATACTGGTACTGATAAATGGAAGATTAAGCACAACCGTTTTCGTTTAGCACAGCCTGGCACTGGTGGTTCTGAGTCCATTCATACGGATCATTCTGGGTTGGATATTGACCGTAAACCACGTCCAGCGGTCGTTTTGTCATTATCTGAAGGGCGTACATTTACGTATTATACTGGTACTGGTTCCCGTGATTTTATGTCTCGTATTAGAACCCAATATGGTGATAAATTGTCATCAACCAAAAACTATGTAACGTATGATATTACCTATGAAACGGATCCGCTTGGTATATTGTCGCTCAAACGTGTAGTTGAGATGAAAGCAGGTGATATATTAATCTTCAACGATAATATCTTACATGAAGTGTCAAAAAATACAAGTCACTATTGTCAATTATCATTGTTCTTGTCACCATATAATCCTGAAACCCAGCCATTTATTGGTAAACCCATTTCGGAATTATCTGATGCTGCACGTGTAACCACTGGTGTTTGTCATTATTATGATGAAAACTTGTCCATATCTGATGCTCAAATCTGTTCATTTCTGTTAGGAATTTCCCCATCACATTGGCCATCTGGAAAACCAACCTTCACGTTTAATACACAAGCGGTTGCAGCATACAGAAAAAAGCTTACACCTTGTGCCATTTCAAGTTACAATCAGCTTCCGTATGAGCCATTACCTGTTTGTTCAATTCGTGTTACAGAAGAATTATTACAGAGATGTGATACTCGTAACATATTCATTCCTGAAGTCATGCGTAAATTTACACACTGGTATAGAGACCCAACATTGTTAACGGATGATATGTTGTACCGTTTAAATATGATCACTGTTACAGTTAATTAATTACTTATCTCATTCCCCCTACGGGGTATCAAAAGACTTGTATATTTTTTGTATGTCCTGTTGAACCCACTATGTAAAATGGTATCAGTACATTACAGTGTTAAAATGGTATCAGTACATTACAGTGTTAAAATGGTACCTATTATGTTACAGTACATATATCAAAAGACTTGTATATTTTT
>RGCF01000512.1 GCA_009919265.1 Bacteroidota bacterium
TTCTCGGCTTATAAGTCTCAGGAGCACACACAGCAATAAAGAACGGATTTGAAGTTTCAATTGCAGGTTTAGTCATTATTTCAGGCACAATGAAAGATGTCTTATCACTTTTTTTTTTACGAACACGAGTATCACCATCACCGTTCCTGTCACCTCCGCCGCCGCTGTCTTTTCTGCGTCTATTTCTCGTCCGTTTTATTCCTCTCGTCGATGTTTCTTTATTCATATATACTCAACACCACTCTTCGACGAAACTTACTTATATATTGTCGATAATATTGTTTATACTGTTTATCAAGAGGCATAAAAATCAAACCAAAACAAAAAAATTGAATTATATTATATAGTATACACGACACTATTATCAATTGTGAGAAATGCTTAGAGACGCCACGCACACAGCCGTAGGTTACGAATATCCGGCATTATGTATACCGAGAGCATTGGGTCAAGTGACAGAAGAAGAGTTACATACCATAATGAACCAATCCGGATTAGGAGTTGTTTCTAAAATCGTCATAAAACCCAAAGAATTCCCTCTACCTGCTTGGGAACAAACCAAATCTCCTGTCGCCGCCGACCAAAACCAAAGCCGGCAAACGGTTTGTTATAACAACATTTACATCTATTTTAAGTGGTGGAACACGACTGACCCCCGGGTTCGCAAATACCGAGACAATATCATAAAAGGTCAATCCATCAAAATCGTCCATAATGCAATACCGACACCCATATTCTGGAGATGTGTTGCAGCAAATTTCACCACCAAAACAAAATAAAAAATACGATAGATATGTAGTAAAGTCAATGTCGTCGTTTCATTTTTCATCTGAAGTGCTTATCAAAAGTTGCCCGCTTCCCAAATCGATATTCTCTCGTTCATCATTGAAAGCAGTCAAAGCGTCCAAAATCGAACCATTATCTGCATTTTTAAAACAACGAAAAAAACATCTTGAATACTGTGAAATCGAGCAACTAATCGAAATGATTGGCCGACAGCTTCATCATCTAGAAACACAAGAAAACAAAGGGGTTTCTAATTTTAAGCTAGACGACATAAGCGTATTTCACGCCGACGCTGCCGACGCTGCCGATGTCGCCGACGCGGCCGACGCCGTATATTTTGCCCTGACGAATGATGATAATATTTACGATATCGATGAAGAAAACCAGATGGAAATAACAACGCCAGTGTCGTCGGCGCAATCAACGACAAAACAAAACCCGGCATTTTATTCGCCTGAATATAAAGAATTCATTTCTAAAAAATCAATACCATACAAAATTCATTTTAAATCGGGATATTACAGTTTCGGTTTATTATGTTTGTATTGTTATGTGACACGAACGCCCGTAGCGAACTCTCCCACTGTAACCGATTTCGAAACTTTATTTGAACCCATCATAAATACAAAAATATATTGGTTTTTAAAGCAGGTC
>RGCF01000513.1 GCA_009919265.1 Bacteroidota bacterium
AAATTCTGATTTCAAGTATTATATCTACACAGTGTTTGTTCCAAGTTTTAATGGTGAATGGACATTTATAGTTGTAGCACATAAGAGAAAATTCATGATTGAACCAGAATTCTCTGACGTGATTCCGGCATGGATTAAAAGGGGTATTAAAATGTTACCAGATTCCATTTTAGAAGAATATATAGTAACAATTCCAGATATATCGCCTATTAGCGTAATTTAAGACATCTAAAGTTAACAGTCATCTTCAGAATAGTATGTCTAACGAGAAAAAGACTATCTGTCTGACCATGATAGTCAAGAATGAGGCGCATCTCATTATTGACTGTTTCAAGATGCTGGACAAATACATTAAGTTTGATTACTGGGTAATCAATGACAATGGTTCCACAGATGGAACGCAGGATTTGATTAAGAATTACTTCAAGGAGAAGGGAATTCCTGGAGAACTTGATGAGACACCTTGGCGTGACTTTGCTTACAACAGAACTCGTGCATTTGAGCTTGCATATAAGAAAACGGATTACGCATTTGTCTGGGATGCAGATGATGAAATTTGGGGAGATTTTAAACTACCTGAAGATCTAGTGGCTGACCATTACAAATTCATCTTTGGAAATGAGGGAGGCACACGGTATTCCAGGTGTCAGCTTTTCAAGAATGATTTGAAATGGCACTACGTGGGCGTATTGCACGAATATCCCGCATGTCTTGAGAATGCAGGGCCTGTTGTTGATGTCCTAGGAAACTACTATTTCATTTCTGGACGTCGTGGTGCAAGAAACAAGGATCCCAACAAATATTTGAAGGACGCCTTTATTTTGGAAAAAGCATTCAAGGAGGCCTTTGAAAAGAAAGATCCCATTTACAATCGCTATTGTTTCTATACTGCGCAGAGCTATAATAGCTGTAATCATCATGAAAAAGCCATTGAATATTATAAGAAAGTTTTAGAAATTGACAATTGGATTCAGGAAAAATATGTATCTTGTATTGAAATCTATGACCAGTATGATAAGATACAGAAGAACAAGGATGGTCTTTTTTACTTAGTAGAATCATTCAAGTATGATAGACGTCGCATTGAAGGTATTTACAGACTAATAAAATACTATTGTATTAATGGCCCCGTGGAAGCTGCATATGCTTATTACACAATGATAGCAGATCATTATGAAAACCAGTATGTCAATGAAAATGTTGCAGATTACTTATTTACAAAGAAAGAAGAATATGATTTCTACTTACCTTATTACATGGTCATTGTTTCTGAGCGCGTCAATCGATATGATACATGTATTAAGATGCTTCAGATGATTTTCAAGCAAAATTTTCTTTTGTCTGGAGAATGGTGGATTCATAATTTGTTTCACAATATCCAGTTTGCAATTCCTCATATGCCTAATAATTTGGATTTTCTAGAATCTATGCTTTGCTATA
>RGCF01000514.1 GCA_009919265.1 Bacteroidota bacterium
GGGTAGGATATCCTACCCTAATTTTGGGAGGCATATAAAAAACCCCCTCAGACTAGCTGAGAGGGTTCTGGTGAATGGAATTGAGGAACCTAATTCACCATATTGACATACTTAATGAGCATTTCATTAGTCAAAAGGCTATGTACTGACATATCAAACGCAGGAATAAGGTCATATTTGTCCTTAATAAAGTTGAATTCGTCAATATACTTGCTATCAGTGAGAGTTATTATCGGTTTACTGATATAACTTTGGATTCTAAGCAAAATAGATACACTATAAGGAGTAAGAGTGTAATTAGAAAGGAATGTATCGATATCAATTACACCAAAGTCAATATGTTTGCGCTTGATTTCATACCAATTGGAATTAGCACCAGAATAAGCAAAGTATTTGTTCACTGAATCCTGTAAATCATTCTTGGTAATGTAGTCAATACCAGTTTGCTGACAGTAATCCAAATAGTTCACCCAGCCACTACCGAGATTTTCTACCTCATCATACCTAACACCGATGATATCAACATGAGGTGAAATCCTTCTCATTTCCGAGATGAGATTGTCAAGTGATGTAAAGGTAATATCTTCACACAAATTGCGCTTGACTGGCAGATAAAAACCTTCACCATTTAAATCAATCGTGATATTTTGCCACTTAGCATAGTTCCTACATCCTTGACCAGTGTAGCGATATGCTGTTGATTTGACTACCTTGTTGACTACCCGCTTCTTAGGATTAACATATGTAACATCGGCAAGGTTGACTTTGTTAGCACCATCAAACCTATTGTCATCGAGCCATGAATCCATCATAGCAGAATTGCCAAATGACAGAATGTACAACTGATTCCGCAATTCATCATTGATAGAGTCAAGATATTGGATGACTCTGTTATATACTGAATTCTGGGCAATTGAATTGTCATGGTAAAAGATGATTGTATTCTGGCGAGGTACAATATTTGATTCTCTTTTCCAACAATTGCGTGTGCCAAAGGTTGATTTATTATATGCCTTAAGTGTTCCTGTTCGAGGGGAAATAGCAACTTGGGCAATAGGATTACCTTGATATGATGCTTTAAGACCCTTGAATCCGAGAGTGTTGTAGAGGTTATGATATGTCTGAAATGCTTCCCACATTGATTTGGAGGATTCAATTTTCTTGGCAAATTCAGATTGGATTTCTGACTTAACCTTATTGAAAGCATCCATAACAGCATTGGTTGTCTTTGTATTCATGTCCAAAGATTCACGAGAGGCAGATGGTTTTACAGTGCCGATTGGAACATTGACATAAATATAGTAGGAATTAAATCCTTCCAGAAATTCTCTCAATTCATAACTAGGCAAGGATGAAATGGACACAGGGTAATTCACATTTCCCATAGTGACATAAATCCTGCTGTTATTCCAACAGCCACGGCGAGTTA
>RGCF01000515.1 GCA_009919265.1 Bacteroidota bacterium
GTTCGTCGCTTCTATGAAGGACTAACAAATTATGGTGGAACCAATTCACTTCTTCCTTTCATCGCTGACAATCCTGTATCGGAAGATAGCGCAGCACTTGGAAGCAGAAGATGGGAAATGCAACTTGATGATGCTAGATCACACAATTATGCTAATAATGAAAAAGTGAACTATATCAATCGTGCAAGTTTGCCAGCATCCATTCCAAATGGAGCTGTGACTTACTATGCAGGTGAGAATTACAATTCACTTCCAGTTCGTCCTGGTGATTTTATACGCGTTATTTCTCGTTCAGTTCTTTGGAGAGAAGGCGTAAACTCAGCAATCGACAAAGGTATATCATTCCGCATTAATGGTTCAGTACCAGGTCCAAGATGGACAGGCAGTGCAGTTAGCGTTGCTAATCCACAAGTAAATCCATTGTACTTCACATCATTCAAAGACAAAGTATTTGTTAATGAAGATATCAGCTATAACAGAGCATCAACAGTAGGTCAAAGAATTGGCCGTGATACAATCTTTGTTATCACAGCGATCGACTCTAATAAGATGTACGATCCACGCTGGGCAATGAATTTGAGAAATGCTGATAATAATATCTTTACTCAGCTTGAGTATACATGGACTTCATTGTTCCAAAATGGTAATGGTACATTCACACCTGATACTGCAACTACAAAACTCACCGGTATTCGCCGTTGGTTGAAAGGAGATACAGTATGGGTCAATGAATTGACAACTACACATCCATATTATGGTGCAACTGGTCGTATCGCATTGTATGGTAAACCATCCAATCCATATGTAGTACCAGGTGGTGAATTTGTTGAAGTTACTGCACAAAACTGGGCACCTAATTTCAGAGGTACTGATGCAATCAGAGCTTTGAATTTGACAGATGCACAGAAGAATGCATTGATGAAGACATCATTGACAGGTGCTGAACTAGAAGCAGCATTTACAAAGAATGTTGTATCCAAGTTCATTTACTTGTATCCATCATATTATCACGCACAATCATATGATTCTGAAAATGCACGTTTTGCAAATCAGGATACTGTTGACTTTGGCAATGCAACAAAGATTACCTATCGCTTCTCAATTCATGTAATTGACAGTGCGCCGGTATTCAAGCAAACATTGCAAACAAGTGCAACATGTTCTGCAGCAGGTGCAAGCCAAACATTGTTCGTTGCGAATGTTACAGATAAGCTTCGCTTCTTTGTAAACTTTGAAACAGATGATGAATCAGAAGATTTAACAGCAGAAACCAATGAAAATTGGGACTTCCGTTATGGTCGCACTTCATATTCATTTGAATCAAAAGCTATTCGTCCAAACGATGACTTGGCAACAGATGAATTGGCACAAACAAGACCAATCTGGATGGGTGATT
>RGCF01000516.1 GCA_009919265.1 Bacteroidota bacterium
CAAATTATAATGATTACTGTATTAATTATAATTTCACTTATTATAGCTATTTTATTACAGGTTTATATAACAAAATTGAATAATTCTGAATATTTTATCAATAAAGATATTATTGTATATTCCTCAAATAAATTAAATGATAAAGAATGGTTGGAAACCATTTCTAATAATTCTTGGAATATTGAAAGTGCGTCTTTAGAACAACTCAATAATTTATATACTTTAATTTTACAAAAGAGTCCTCTTAAAATACTACCATATTCTGAAGTTTATATTGTTGCGGACCCATTTGATTATGATAAATATTTAACTCAATTTAAAGTCAAATCAAATGGCACTACAGGATATTTTGTACTTTTAACTTCAAAAAATAGAGCGTATAAATGGGATTGTAGCTACAATTTGCAAGGCAAAAATATAGGGTATTTTGACAAATCTGATTTATATTTTATTAAATCAATGTGTTATGGTTATAAACAACAAATGGATTCTATAAGATTTCAACAAATTAATTATAATGATATTCAAAATTTATCTATGTTATTAAATTCTTCACAAATTGATTTAGTAATTACATATGTTATACCAAATAGTGAGTTCTTTAATAATCTTCAATTACAAGATATTGCTATGAGCGGATTTAAAGATTTAGATATTCATCGTTTAAGAGCCGTTTATCCTTATATTACCAATAATAATAAACGCATACCTGATATATTTACTTTAAAAACTGGAGCACAAATGCATTATAAAATGAAAGATAACGATGAACTAATACCTGCTATGAATAAAAAACTTGTTCAAATCAAATTTAAAACAACGAACCAAGAGAACTTTGAAAATCAAAAACCTGTTTTACAAAATGAATATACTGATCCAGCTTATAGATGTTATGGTGATACATTATCTATATCAAAAGGTGCATGTGAATCACCAGTAGATGTAAGTAGTATTCCTAAACGTAATTTAACACGTTGGGATAAACCATGTAAAACTGATATAGAATGTCCATTTTATAAACAAGATAGTAAAAGAGGTGGTTGTGATAAATTATCTGGTAAATGTGAAATGCCAGTTGGTACTACACGTATAGCATATCGTCTATATGATGGTAAACCATTCTGCTACGGATGTACTGAAAACTTAGATTGTTGTGATAGTAAAAATAGAGATTATATCTTTGAAAATGATTATAAATTTAGAAAAGATAATAACTTAAATACTTATATTAATATTATGTAATATTAAGAATGCGTAAAAAAAATGGTAGTGGTGTTTTTAGTGCTTTAACTAGAAATAAAAATAAAATCGCTGCGGAACCTGTATCTGTACAGACTATATCTGCAAATAAATCTTATCTTAATAATAGTTTGTATAATGTATTAATACATTA
>RGCF01000517.1 GCA_009919265.1 Bacteroidota bacterium
GCATTTATAGAACAACAAAAATGGTAGGTGGAAATAAGAAAAATAAACGAGGCAGTGTTCAGTCATCACCGCATACTTCTGCTGCGTCGTCTGTATTTCCAAAAACTGAACTAATCGTAAGAACATCGGAAAATGATTATGGTGTATTATCCGACCCAGACGAACAATCAACGATAACTATTGATACGACTGATGATACTACATCGACTGCGACTGCGACTGCGACTGCGAATGCGACTGTGACTGCGACGGCAGCAGCAACAACGGCGACGGCGACCGCGACAGATCAGGGGACAACGGAATCAACGGCAAATTTGAACTCGTTATGTCTCTCTCAGTCAAATTCGACATGTATTCCAATTCTCTCTGATTATACCACTGCCAACGACCACGAATATACTGATAACCAAGACGAACCGTTGCCAACGTCACGTTTGTCACAACACTCGTCACCACATTCATCGTCACAGTCGTCACCACACTCGTCGCCGTTGTCACAAGACCAATCCCTGTCGATACCACAATTGACATCACAGTCCCCAACATCAACTAATTCTCTCGAAGTACTTAAACTTAAATTGGCGAGAGATATATCTATAAAAATAACTCTTCCTACATTCTTTTCATATATCATTTTTGCGATAGAACTCCAAACATCATTAAATGAACAAGCACACACAGAAGTATCTGTGAAAAGCGTGGAAGAGTTAGTTGTTTATATGATTAAAAATCATAGTTCAAGTGAATCTGTTCGTAAATACCTGCTTTCACTTTTTGAGGCTGGTGTCGTTACTAACATTATTGAGTCTATCATCGAGTACAACAACGACCATAATAATTCATCGGTTGAAACCTTATACGAAAAAGAAGAAAATGAAATCGAAATGTATATATTACGAACATCGGCGGTGACTCGTGACAACACCGTCACATCAATCGATGATGTTAAACTCGATAACAGTGCCATCCGCACAGCAGAATATCATTTGCCTCAGACCTCCCAACAATGCGGATTTTTTAATTGTATGCGTCGTTTTTTTTCAGGATGTTGCGGATAACATAAATTCATATTCATAATTATATTCATAATCATCATAATAATAATATTGTATTGTTATTATGTATCCATACGCTACTTCATTTGAGACGTAATAAATATAATGCTTGCGCCAAAGCACCGACCATTTCATCACGAATATTCACTAAATCGGTATAACCATCAAGTTTTTTGGTAAGACCTTCCAAATGAATAATGTTCTCATCAAGAATTTTACAGAACGCATCGAGAGATTTACACTCACAAAAAGAAATACACGCATCTTTTGCTGTTTTAAACCGAAAGATAGGAAGTCCTGCACCCGCACCCGCACCCGCACCCGCACCCGCACCCC
>RGCF01000518.1 GCA_009919265.1 Bacteroidota bacterium
TTACACAGTAGAATAGTGTGTATTGAACCAGGATGTAATAATACTGCAAAGAAAAAACATAATAAGTGTGACACACATTTAAACGAACGATGGTGTAATACTGAAGGATGCAATAAACCCGCTTACAGAATATATAATTATTGTATTGACCATTTTGGTATAAAATGTAGAATACCGTGGTGTGAGAAAAGAATAGAAAGCACACAGTCTCGTTGCTCTATTCATAAACATACATGTATTGTTTTTGGTTGCACGAATAATAAAGCTACGATATATAACAGATGCGTTGAACACGGTGGAGGACGGCGTTGTATTGTTGCCGGTTGTAATAAGCCAGCCAGCAACAAATATGAACAATGTATCGACCATCGGTTTGGAAAAAAATGTATTGAACCTGGTTGTAGTAATAATTCTATTGGTAGATATCATCGATGTAAGAGGCACGGAGGAGGAAGAAGATGTCAAGAACCAAATTGTCAAAAAAGTGCGGTAGGAACAACATACTTATGCACTGGACATGGAGGAGGTATTCGATGTCCTAACTGTATTGATTGGATAGACAGTCGTTCAGGAACATCAAAATACGATGGTTACTGTGTTACTTGCTTCAAACATCTATTTCCAGATGATCCTCGTAGTAAGAAAACACCGTTTCAATCAAAAGAATTAATGGTTAGAAATTTCATCAATGAACATTTTGATGGTTTCATTCATAATATACCATTATACACAGGAAACTGTGATTGCTCTCATAGACGCCGTATTGACCATCGTAAATTAGTAGGTAATACAATTCTCGCGATTGAAACAGATGAATTTGGACATCGCGGTTATGACCAAGTTGATGAGGAAATACGGTATGATGACTTGTATATGATTCATAGTGGAAAGTGGATATTCATACGCTTTAACCCTGATAATAATGTGAGTAAGGTGGATATTGAAGATAAACTCGTAAAGCTCAAAGAAACGATGTATGAATGTATAAATCGGATAGAAAATGATGAAAATACTGAGTTGGTTGAAATAATCAAGTTGTTTTGTTGATAGGTATTGAAGGTATGAAGGTATGACTGATGAATAAACGAATGAATGGACGAATGAAATAATGAATGAAATAATGAATGAAAGAGTATTGGAAATGCATCCACGCATCCCATATTTTGAAATATTGAGACTGAGAATACGAGCTGTCAATATTCATTAGACCGATACGTGAGCATAAATATCTATATAATGTAAAAAATACACCCACATTTATGAATTATATTGAAGAACACGTTGTTCAAAATCTCCAGCGTAAAATGAAAAATGCACATCGGGGGGGATGTGCATTTTCTCCAAACGAGTAGGTTTTAAAACACTAAAAACCTCAATTTCTC
>RGCF01000519.1 GCA_009919265.1 Bacteroidota bacterium
GAGTTTTAGTTCCACTATCTGACAATTCATTTTTGATAGTCTGATATAAGTTTTTAGATTCTTTAATAGTTTCAACACTATCAAATCTTCTTAAAATGTTTATTTTTTCTTGTTTTGAAGTTGAATGTTCTGTGAATAAACGTGTTGCGTATGCTAAATTAGAGTTGAAAACAGCCACTTCATTAAGTTTGTTTCTGAAGATGTTAAGTGCTTTTCTGTACTCTTCATTCTTTTCTCTTAAAACTTTCAATTCAGTGTTCGATGTGTTTTCTTTAATATTAGCATTGAACTTTGAGTGAGCTCTTGGTTTTGGTAAACCACCTTTTCTGAAATAAGAACCGTTACCTAATGTTCTTGACGCTTCTTTAGTTTCAGCTTTCTTAACAGGTTTTGTTTTTTCAGTATATTGTTCTTTTGACTCAACTTTTTTAACCATTTTGTTTTTACCTAATTTACTACCGGCGTTTTCACCGTCTTTGTAAGTAAATTTAGCTTTACCTGTTCCCATAGTTTTAGGTGCTTCTTTCATTTTAGTTGAAAAACCTGTACCTAAGTTTGGTGATTTGTCATATTTGAATTTAGATGCACTACCCATACCCATTCCTTTTGGTTTGATAGTTGATTTAGATTCATAGATTGGGTCTTCTACTTGTTCATCCATTTCAAACTCTTCTTCGTCATCCATGTCCATCATTTCGTCCATTTCAGACTCTTCTTCGTCATCCATTTCGATTTCATAAACAATTTCCTCATCCATTTCTTCTTCATCAGATTCGTACATTTCTTCTTCTAATTCATCATCTTCATCTTCGTCGTCAGAACCAAACATTCTTTCAACGATAGATTCAATTGACTCACCATCCATGTCTTCTTCTTCGTCAATTTCTATTTCAGAATCACCAACCATTTCCATGTCCATTTCGTCCATTTCTTCGTATGATTCATCCATTTCATTCCAAGATTCGTCCATTTCTTCTTCTTCACCTTCGCCAACAATCATATACTCTTTTCCAGTTTCCTCATCTTTTAGATGTGTGTTTCCACTTCCGTCTTTTGTAACAATAATGTTATCTTCCGGACCCATCAATTGGAAAACTCTTAAAACTTCTTCATCGTCTGCGTCAGTTAAATCAATGATATCTTCTTCGTCGTCCATTTCATCGTCTCCGAAGTCCATATCCATATTATCCATTTCTGTATCATCACCCATTTCATCTTCTGATTCGTCATCCATTTCCATGTCTGCCATATCATCAGTATCTTCAAGGTCTTCAACATCAACGTCAGTTTCAATCTCATCCTCTTGTTCAGTAAGAGATTCTTTTACTAGTTCTTTGATTTCTTGCGACATAGTAGAAGCAAGTATTCCTTTTGCATTTTC
>RGCF01000520.1 GCA_009919265.1 Bacteroidota bacterium
ATAATCTATTAACGTTTTATATGTTATAGGCATCATATATACAGAATTCGGATAAATATCTTATATGAATATACTATTTATACAACATAAACATCTTTAAATCCTTCTTCTAATTTTGGTTCTTGGAAATGTTTTTTATACACATTATATACTATCTTTGGTACTGGGCGTTCTCTATTATTATTTCTATATAATGCTTCTTCATATGAAGTATTTACATGCACACATCTAATTTGTATATTATGTTCTTGTGCTAAATCTATATATAATTTACGTTTGTCTTTTGATGCATTTGTAGCGTCTATTACAACTGATTTACCTTTTGATATATAGGTTTTTGCTAATTTAATTATTTTTGCTGTAGTTTTAAGTTCATCACCATGTAATATAACATATTGATTATCATGTGAAAATTGAGTTTCAACAAAAGAAGACTTACCTGAACCAGGATAACCAACCATAATAATTATTTCTTGCTCTTTAGAATTGTGAAATAAATTTGTAGCTACATTTTTTTCGAAAGGAAATACATCTTCAGGGGTTCTAGTTTTTATTTTAAGATTTTCTGCAAAAAGTTTGTCTGTATCTGACCAATCATTTGGTCGTCCTAAAGCATCACCACAGAAGAATGAAGTTTTTGTTTTAATTTTTTCTATAGGTATTACTTCTTTAACATATTTTAGTGATGGTTTATAGTCTTCTTTGTTACGTAATACAATCATCATAACAGGTATTGTAAAGGCTTCAAATACCAGTTGCATTTGAGGCATCTTTGATTCTTTACTTTGATTTGTTATGATTATAATACAATAGCCTTTATCATAGTATTCTTTAAGAATGTCAAGAACATTAGGTCTTAGCCATATCCAATCTTCATCATTTTTAGGAAAAGTGCCACCAGATTTAGGTTTAATAAGAGTCCAGTCTAAATCAAAAGCGGCTACCTTACTTCTAAATCTGAATTTTGATGATTTCAAAGAAAAAGAAGTTGACATTTTATATAAAAAAAGAAATAAATTGTCAAATTTTTGGCTTTATTGAATGTATCAGTACAGCTACATTTTCATGATAATATCCTGTCATTCTAGTAGGTGTTCCATTCATAGTCAACATTATATTTACTAATAAATTCATAAAATATAATCTTTGAGTGTTTCTATATTATTGAACTAAATGAATAAAAGAAACTTTCTTATTTTGTTCTTTTATAAATCTTTCTAACGTTTGGTCAAACTAAACTTCAAAACTATCAAATCCATATATTTTATCGGGTGTAAATCCTGAAATATAATTTATTGTATTACCAGTAGCTACACCAAATTCTAATCATATTGTATCTGGTTTATGTTGTAATTTCATATGTTAAAGGATATGTATTCAC
>RGCF01000053.1 GCA_009919265.1 Bacteroidota bacterium
TTCCAAATATGAATCTTCTAAACTTCCAAGTATATAATAACTCACTTACATTATTAGAAAACTCTCAACAAAATATCACGACACAACCATCAACCATATCATTTAATATGAGCAACTTTACTATAAAAAAATTATATAGGCCAATTCCATTCAGTTATATAGGAATTAATACTATTAACCCTGGATACTCCCTAGATATTGCAATTGGTGACGCAAGAAAGCCTAGTGGTACATCATGGATTACAGCATCAGATGAAAGAGTAAAAGAACACATTTCAAGTATATACTTAGAAGATGCGATAAAGAAAATCTCAAGCCTCCGACTTGTCTCATATATCTGGGATGAACCCTATAGATTAGAACATATGCTATCAAAAGATAGAGTTTTAGGATTTATAAGTCAAGAAGTTCAAGATATATTTCCAGAATCGGTTATTAGCAGTGAAGAACATGGATTCCTTGATTTCAAGTCACTGGACGTAGATCAGATATACAAGGCTAAATTTGCAGTAACATATCACTTAATTCAAAAGGTATCCTCCCTCCAAATGCGAATATCCAAGTTAATGAAATCTTAAATAAGGATAGAGTATGGCGTCATACAACACTAATCAATATATTGACACCCTTACTGTCAATACAATATTTACTAAGGGTGCCAATAATACGAATATTCCAGCATTCCGTGTGCTGACAACTGATGGAAATGGCGGGACAATATGGATGTCGCTATCATCACTACAATACGGTGCTGCATACCATACTATTCAAACATCGGTGGGGAAATATACTGCTGATCAGGCTACAAACGCCACGTTTTCACTTCTAGATGGCCCAAATGCTGGACTCATTAATGACCCTACGGCATCTAATACTGCCTATTTGTACGCGAAAGCATTTGGTCAATTTGATATTAGTGGTGGTAATTCTATACGTAGTTATGATCCTATCACTAATACCGTAAATAGCAATATTTTATTTGTAGGAACGGGGGGAATCAATATCAAAGGTGATCCCCAAACGAACACCATGTTTTTTGATGGTCGCGAACTTCCATTCGTAAGTACATTACCATACTCTTTCAATCAAGCCGTTGTGTATAGTAATGTTCCTCAAAATACACTTATTGCCAGTACAAACAAAAGTATCCTTATTCAGGCACAAAGCGCGTCATCCATTCTAGGTTTTGTTGGAGAAGATCTTGTTGTCATTGATACAAATTATGCATCAAATCAAATACAAATTAAACTATCTACGCTAACACAGTCAAATGTTAGCACTTTATTTACACATGATAGAATCGTATTTAGTACTTTTGTAAATAAGGTAGAACTTTCTACTTTATCTACTACATACGGCGAAATTGTATCTCTCAAAGCACTACAAAATGCTATATGCACAATGTCAACTAATATAGATTATAAAACTAATTATAACTCAACTATTATTGGTGATGTTACATTATATTCCAGGGCTATTTCTACTGTTTGGCGTGAAGTTATCAAGGAGAATTTTGTCGCAGAGATCAATAATACTTCCAATCTAGTATCAACAACCGCATCTCTTACTGTATCCATCAGTACAGTTCAAAGTCAAGTAATTACAAATGTAAATACATTGACTGCTTCAACAATCATATCACCTTATTTGATAGCTTCTACGCTCGTTACTCCTAAGAGTGTTGATATAATACCCATACTAACACCAACACCTGATATAAAGCCGCTATATGTCAAATATTACCCACTTTATTCTAGTTTCTATAATGTATTCAATGACACACTTGCCTTTGGAAGCCCTGTGGCACCACCTATTTATCCAACACTCATTGACCTTACTACAGGAAATACTACAATTTCAACAGTCAGTACAGTATCTGGAACACTATTTTCATCCATGTACACTCTAAAAGGGACATTCGTATTCTATCCAAATGACGAGATACACAATTTCAATTTAGAATGGGTCGGTAATCTAACAATGAATATAAACAATAAAGAATGCCTTTCAACCCCTATTGCGTATCCTAATGCCAACACATTTGGAAGTCATAGTTTCACATCAAATATGTTTAATTATCCTATTACTATCGTAAATTTCACATATTCTAAACTAAACCCTGAAGACTATATTACATTTAACAATTTCACCGACTATGTTGATGCGGATGAAACTTTTGCAGTTGCTCCTATCTATCCTGCATATGGATACGACACTACACAGGCACCTTTATATAGTGAAGCAATTAGTACATTTCCAGCCTACTTCTCAAGTCCTTCTAATCTAGTAAACTCACCATATTTGGCTCTGTCATCCTATGTAATCGTTGCCAGTACATTTTATACAACTGGTGCAAACACTACATTCCCTCTAATCGCATCTGGATATACTTCTATAGAATTTCTTGAATCAACAACACAAATACAAAAATATGGAGTAAGAGAGGACCTATCCAATGGTCCAAGCCAGTATTACTCAAATAATAAAGTCTCGGCAAGTAACGCCTTCAATTACAATTTCAATACACCGTTACCCAATTCACCCTATATTATGCAACTTATGTATGCTCATCAAGATACCGATGAAATTCTTACAATTAGTAGCCTCTATAAAACAGTTAATACATTTACACATACACCTGCTGTGTATATATCATCCCTACTATACCTATCAAATATTTCATCATACCGCGCTGAAATATATAGTTTACAAGTTTCCACTATAAACGGAATTGTCTTTACAGGAGATAACACATCCAGTATATCCTCTATATATAATGGGATAAATATGATTACAAGTACTTTAGATGCCAATTTAGATCTATTTAGTGCAACTCTTATTGATAATGGAGGATATATAACCGCATCTACTACTTATGCGGGCGTAGTTGAAATAGCAAAATCACTGAGTGTGAATGTGACCAAATATAGTACAAATATGTTTGATTATGGTGTCTTTAGTTCCTATACAGGTCTTGGTCGCATTAGCGGCGAATCAACTCTCTCTACCAACTATGCTGGAATTCGAGAACTCACCTGTAGTCTGAGTACTAGCGTAAATAGATTCAGCGCAAATCAATTCAATTATGGTGTTCTAAGTTCGTATACTGGTCTTGGCCTCGTCAGTGGTGAATCAACTCTCTCTACCAACTATGCTGGAATCCGAGAACTCACATGTAGTCTAAGTACTAGCGTAAATAGATTCAGCGCAAATCAATTCAATTATGGTGTTCTAAGTTCGTATACTGGTCTTGGCCTCATGAGTGGTGAATCCACCCTATCTACCAACTATGCGGGTGTAAGAGTACTCACATGTAGTCTTAGCACTAATGTCAATAGATTCAGTACTGATCAATTTAATTATGGTATTCTCAGTTCATATGTTATTAATGCGCTTGGAAGTTTAGTACCCCTATCCAGTATTGCAGGTCAATCTACTCTTTCTACCAATTATGCAGGGGTAAGACAAATCATATGTAGTCTTAGCACTAATATTTTACGATTTAGCACTACCCAATTTAATTTTGGTTCATTAAGTTCTTATACTGGTCTTGGTATCATTAGTGGCGAATCCACCCTCTCTACAAACTATGCGGGTGTCAGGGAACTCACATGTAGTCTTAGTACCAGTGTGAATAGATTCAGTATAAATCAATTCAATTATGGTATTCTTAGTTCTTATGTTATTAATGCATTTGGAAATATAATAACCACCTCCAGTATAGCCGGCCAATCTACTCTATCCACCAACTATGCAGGTGTAAAAGAAATCATATGTAGTCTTAGCACAAATATTGTACTATTTAGTAGCACTCAATTTAATTTTGGTTCATTAAGTTCTTATACTGGTCTTGGTATCATTAGCGGTGAATCCACTATATCTACAACAATTGCGGGTGTAACTGATGTAGTAAATAGCATTAGTACAAATATTATAAGATTTAGCACAAGCCTAACAAATCTTCCTCTTATACAATATGGTATTGTCTTAAATTTACCTACTGCCACACCCGCAAATCCAACTGTTATATTACCAATACCGTATTCTTTTTCCAATTATTCTATACAACTTACATACTCAAATACTGTAGATGCACAAGTAGCAGTATCAACCTTTGTATATGCTACAAATGTACGGAGTAATTGTTTTTCCATTATAGGGACTCTAGGAAAGAATGTGTATTGGACTACATTCGGTTAAATTATTTTAATCCACTAAAAATCCCTCTCTTTCAGCAAATTCTTTCGCCCAAGGTTCCAAATATCCTTGGACGACAGCAGTAGGTCTATATGGCCAAGGTGCAAGAAATACAGCATTCGGTTTTTCGTGAGCCCTTATGATTGATAAATGAAGCCTATCTGGGCCCATACATGTATCAAAAAATAGTTTCTGACCTCTGAAGTTCTCGGCCACATTCACACGAATACAGAATCTAGACCACTCGGATTCAGGGTTACCCGTGATAGCAAAATCCCGTTTAGCCTGATGTAGCAATATGTTTAAAAACTCCAAGTATACGGATCCCCTCCAGAGCGTAGCTTGAAACGTAAACCTATATTCATCTGCGTCAGTTAATACCTTCCAGTTACAACAATTTCCATATGGCTCGGCAAATACTGAGGGCCCTGGAGATGGCATGAGGCGAATACTTCTTACCCTGGAATCTGTTTCCAATATATAGAGTGCATTTTTTAGTAATCTATAATCAGGTGACCTATCTAACCAGAAGTCTTCTTGCAGTGGTAAAATATAATCAAACTCATTAAAAATATAGGATACTGCCGCAATTCTAGATTCTAAAAATCCCGTCTCATTCGGCTGTAAGTGAACATGATGAGTATTTGTCTGATTAAGTATTCGTGATACATATGAATCTAGAGGAGTCAGTTCCGTTGCTAAGAATATAGGAACTGAGTCTAATTCTTTCGCATACCTGCGCATACATGTAATCTGTACTTCCGCATATTTCATGTATTTAGGAGTTGTATTTACCAAAATACACCAAGACATTCTTCTATTCTTAGAACTAACAAACTGTTTAATACGAGCGGTCTAAACTCGCACACACACTATAAAGTAGATGTTGGCGAGAAATCCCAAAACCGGCGGAACCATTCGCCTCATTCGTTCCGATAGTTCTGTATGGAAAAATCAAAAAACATTGGTTTGGATGAAGCAATCGCCTGATAAAACAAGTGACGCAAATCGCTGGTTACGTTGGGATATTGCTATAGAGGGTGTCGCAGAGGACTTACTTACATGGAATCCTAGTATTATAGTCATAAAGGAGTCTACAGAAGATGTAATGAAATTTTTGGGGACCCAGCAAGCAAAAGACACCAGATTCCTCCTTCTATCATCCAAAGTCGCAGAGTCAATTGGCGACAGCCAATTCAAGAAATTCGGACTCGGAAATATCATGTGTTTAGAGGAATTCACCAGTATGTACCCATTTCTTGGTTCCGATTGGGATGGGAGCGTAGAAGATGCCCTCATATGCGCATCTATTGTATTCCGATATCAGAGGCTAATAGGTGTTTCATCTGGTCACTCTCGTCTTTCTGATGTAATTCTCAAGCCTATTGAACTCAGACTTATTGCTACTGGTGACGCAGACGCAATACCACCCGAGCCACTCGCTCTCATTCAACAGTACTATAAGCCAAAAGAGGCGGCGAGGGCCAAAGAGCTTGATAAGTGCCTCAAGGCAAATTTGGAGAATCCCCTGATTGATAAACTATACCTATTTTCCGAATCAATGGATTATAAACTGCCAAAGTCTGATAAACTCGTTTTAATACATAAGAAGGCTCGTATTACATATGCCGACTGTATTCAACTAGTTCAAGAGCGTATAGGTAAAGGGCATATTGTGGCATTCGCGAATGCCGATATTTATCTGGATCTGACGTGGCGCTTTGTATGGACTACTGACTTACATGATATTTGTATGGCACTCTTACGTTGGGAAGATGGCCCTGAACCCACATTATATGGACCACGCTCTGATTCACAAGATACATGGGTTCTACACACTGATAGTATTCTACAACGCAAGTGGAACCTAGAGCCATTCAAGATTCAATTCGGTACTGCTGGATGCGATAATGCCATCTTACCCGAGTTTCTACGACAAAAATTCCGGATTGTAAATCCTGCCATGAGTCTTCGCACTCTACACGTCCATGCCACGCAAATCCGCCATTACGACCCTAGAAATATCGTAGATAGACCCATTTATATGCATGTAGACCCTACTGGAATTCATGAACTGAATCCTATAGTGGAATGGGATTCATGGGCGCCTAATACCGTAAAACACGCCCCCCTGGATCGCCCATTAAAGGCTACTACCGCTAAGACACTTGGTATTTTCTGTTCACAGATGAACCGTGATCCTAGTTTCTCATGGTCAGTGGATGGTACCAATACTTACTGTGCGCCTGTAGATCAAGACCATGAAATTCAAATGGAAGGTGGTGCATTTGTAAGCCCTCACGGACTCGTGTATCGCCATACGGGCTTATGTGTAGGAAAGACTGAAAAGCAAAAAGAGTTATGGTCTGACAACCAAATTAGTCATCTTATGCCTGCGCAACATACGGCTTCTATGATGGCATTTCCATTGGATCCTACGTGGGTTGAGGAGGCTTCCCTGTATACTCTGTATTATCTATCCAGAGTAATCAAACAGCACCAACTTACACCCGAGGCTTCCTTCTGGTGTAAGCAATCTACGGAACTCCTTGCTGCCTTCAAGTTATTCAATTGGAAAAAGCCTCGTGGCCACCTTCTTCATTTTAGTGAGCAATCTCAAGCATTCGCAGATAAGGTCGTGGGTCGTACGGCCCATACTGTTCGCCTCTTTCCAGATGATATAGAAGCTCTGAGGACAAACCTATTTGAATCCTTCTGGGTTCCTACCATTTCTGAGACAGCACCCCTCGTAATTGTGGTTGATGAAAAACAACTAACTGAGACCTTAGTGGCAGAACTAAGTGAGCTCTACAAGGAAACACACGAGATTCGCATACTTCATATTGATGACGACGCATATGTATGGGCTAAAGCGCTTTCAGGAGCCAGTCGTGTAATCCTAAGTTCCTCTGTCAAGAACCTGAAGCCGTCCTGGGCATGGCTCTGGCTGGCACCAAAGGGGTGTAAAGTGCTAGAATTACAGGAGGAACGTGAGCCATCCGATTCACTTGTACATCTGTGTGCGGCTGCCGATATGGAATGGACGCTCCTACAATATCCTCGGGCAACACCCGACGGTCTCAAGAAAATTATATTAAGAGAAGTGGCTAAATGGTTCCAAGTGAATACGGCGCTCCTATTACCTCTCGTTGTGGTACCACCCAAGTCAATGAAATTCGGATTCTTCGGACACAAGGGTGACTCATTCCGTGAACTGATTGATATGTGGGCCGAGAAGGGATACATTGAAAAGAAGGAGGACCCTATTGCCACCCAGTGCTGGTTGGGAGGGGTAGGAAAGACCCTTTTGTACGACCGACCCACATGGGAGTGGCTAGAGAAGTCATCGGAGGCCGAGCAGAACTATAAGGTCTGTCTGGCAGGAAATCCCGCTGCCTCCGAAAAGCCTAATACACAGCCTTGGATTTTCTGGCCCAGGCAACCTAGACTGGTTGAGCGCTTGGCTGCGAGCACTTTAGAGAAGGGGTTCCACGATAGGAGTGACTTACTCGTATTCTACGGGCGTGTGGAGAATGACAAGCAGGGGGCCTACCGTCAAGATATTTCAGGGTGGCAAGAACTCTGTACTAAGTTCTCCATGCCTATTGGTCCCAAAGAACCCTATGCCCTGGGTCCCGAGGAGTATTTGCTGGCACTCCAGGGCGCTAAATATGGCTTGTGTCTGAGAGGCTATGGTCCAAAGTGTAATCGCGAGATTGAACTTCTGGCCATGGGTACTGTGCCCCTTGTGACTCCTGGTGTGGATTATTCAGGCTATACCGAGCCCTTGATTGACGGTGTTCATGTCATTTGTGTCAGCAATGCCGAGGATGCCAGGGTCAAAATCGCTGATATATCTGAAAGTGTGTGGATCGCCATGTCAAAGGCTGGCTATGAGTGGTGGAAGAGGAATGCCAGTGCAGAAGGTTCCTGGCAGAGGACACATACCTTTATTTAATCCCCAACCTTAATTTTCCCCACCGAATAGTCTTTTTAAGTTTCGCCTCGTTGATAGACTGACTGTAGCCACGAACATCAAAGAGACCCCCCTTAAACATCTCAGGCTTATTCTCGTACTGGGATGACCCATTGAACCAATTGGATTTTCCGAGGTAATTATTGCTTGTAAATGAGGACTGTGGTAAGTGTGCGTTGCCATCCTCCGCGAGTTTCTCACCGTTTATCCAAATCTGTAACGCAGGCCTCACACCATCTCCCGAGGCAGTAGTAATACATATGTGCGTCCATGTCTTCAGTTTGACGGCACCCTGGACCTTAATATGCTGCATGCGCAGCTTCCCATTCCAGACTTCATAGAGCAATGTGGCAGTCTCACCCCCTGCCGTGGGAGCATCTGCCTGAGGAGGTGGAACGGGCTTCAGTTTCCTCGGTAAAATCTGCTGTGGTTGCTGGGCCGAAGGATCATTCACATTAGCCGACGTAGTTAACATGAGTTCCATGGGGCTCATAGTGGGAACAAATTGAGCGCCCGATGGAAAATCCGGAACGACCTTATTCAAATCAGTACCCTTACACGCATCCTTACGAATTTCAGATCCCTTGTCCATAGTACCATCTCCACGCCCTAAAATACCGACAAAGACATTATCCATCCCCGCACCGTTTCCAAAGTCTAAGAAGTGCATATTGTTAGCGAATTCATCGCAATAGACCCACATAGATAAGGCACGCATCGTAGTCAACGTGATCTTCTTTCCGAAACTCATATCTGGAGAATCTCCTAACCTCATGAATTGATCAGACCCATTAAATCGGAGACCCTTCGTTACTTGAACTCGCTCATCCAAATTCGTCGTCCGGGTCTCATTCCCATACAGAAGCTGAGAGGGTAACACTTTCACATCCGCTTCATTTATGCTTATATCTCCAGCCAAAAAGGACGTCAGATTCTCAGAATAGTCTTTCATATCATCAATAAAACGAAACCAGAACATAATTCCTTGATAAAAGTCTATGATGTCAGCAATATCTTCAGGGGGGTCTGTATCAATAAATGTGCGAGTATCAAAGGTCGTACTCAAACCTCGGTAACACTTTGCTTCCCAATTTCCCTTATCACCGCGAACTACAGCACAGTAATCAGCTCGTCCATCCTTATCGGCATCACGCATATAGTCATCACGACTCGTTTTGAATCCCTGTTCAACCGTAGGGGTTTTATATGAAGTGGATGTCAGATTCTCAGTACCAGCCAAAGCGCATGCAAAGAATTTCTTATTCTCATCCCCTCCTACCGGAATTACCATCCGACAAAAGTCATGTTTCACCCCCAATGCCTGAACGTCCACGTATCCCATGACATTACGTTTATCCTGGGTAAAGCCGGCCTGTTCAACATTAAAAGAAACATCCCCCCGACGAGGAAAATAACCAGATAAAAATGGGTTGTCACCTACATCGACTATAAACCCCTCTTTCAAAAATGCCGGCTTAAAAATATCAAGAGTCAGGGTCACCAATAAAACTGCAACAATTATATATAATAAGGTATCCCACGACATCTCCTAATCGCTAAAGGGATTTTCAAACAGATTAGAGTCTCGCAGTTGAATAGATATGAAAGGGGGGAGTTTAAAAGGCCAAGGAGCATACGGGTGTGTATTTCAACCAGCACTATTATGTAAGGGCTCTAAGAATCATGCCGATCCTAAGAAGGTTGGTAAGATTACTGACTACGTAGATGCCAAAAATGAAGTGGCCTTCGGGAAGTATTTCAGTAAAATACAAGGGTCAAATAAATATGTCATATTTGCTGAACCAAGCACATGTATTCCTCGGTCAAAAAAGAAGCAAGTTGAAAAGGATATTGACCTATGTAAAATATCTGATAAAGTCCCTATGGATACGATGGTACAACTTATAATGCCCTTTGGAGGCTATCCAATTAGTCGTATAAACTTGGATCCCAGTGAATTCAACTTCATGAAGACTATGGAACAAATCTTAGAGCTTGGTACATTCCTCCTACTCAACGATGTCTGTCATTTTGACATGAATGTACAGAACATACTGTTTGACTCTAATAAGAATCCCCGTATCATTGATTTCGGCTTCGCTTTCAGACCTAGTATATTTGAATCCAGCGATTTATCACTTCGGTGGAGAGAAATCGGATTTGACCACGACACTGAAACTCCTGAAGTAACACTGATGTTAGCCATGCATGAAAATATTGGACTTGAAGAATCCATCAAAGGACTCAAACAACAGAAACCAGCAATCCAACACCTCGCATCTATTTGCAATGTATCTCCCGATGTATGGGCAGCAGACCTTCGTAAGTGGACTCAGACATCAAATAGTTTTATGATTCACGACTGGGAAACTTGCTGGAAGACATATTGGCCGGGATTTGATGCCTGGTCTATTGGAGCCATGCTTTTAACACTCCTAGATGTACAATTGCGATTCCACACATTTGTTGAATCAGAAACTTGGAAGAAAAACGGTAATAAAATAAAAAAGGTACTCATGGGACTATGTCGTGCTCACCCCGCATATAGAATAGATGCCGCGGAAGCACTTGCGTATTTAACTGATGGAACACATCCACTTATTTCAAGCGCCGGGTCTGGAAGTAGCGCTGAAGGCTATGCGTGGATACAAGAGAAGAAAGCTCGTCGCCAATTTCATTCATAAACCCACCTTTCTGCACATCTTTGCTCATATGTAATGCCTTCCCCCTCGGTACACAGAAATATCCACAGAAGTCTGTATATTTAAGAGGGTCTTTCTTATCCTTGTAAATGAATAATGATCTGTCGGGCCTTACTATAGGCCGCCCAGATGCATCCACACGTTTCACAGATAATGCACCCGGCTTATGAGACCAGTAACCATCAGGATCCTGACGTAAAAAATGATAATCTTTCTTTGGATCCACAATCAATGCGATTTTACTAGTCTTATACGGACACTTCTCATAAAATGTACTGGCGCGGATTTTAGGATTATCTCCCCACAATCGTGAGACCATATCTCCACATCCTTTCTCCTTTTCCCCAAAGCGATTATGACCTGCCTTATATCCTGGTTGAGGAAATCCAACATCACAATTAGGTTCTTTCATACAATCCTTTACGTATTCCGGGTCAATCTTATCAATCGCATACGCAAAACAATTGTGACTGGTTTCAATGAACTTATTCTCATTCCACTTCTCCATATCAAGTTGAGGCTCATAGTTACTTACCGGGCTCATTGGACACATTAATGATTTCATTTTGCGGCTCTTGGACTTGTCCTGGGAGCGTACCACTTTCGGGTTGTGAAAAGAACACCATGGCATTTTTGGAAGAGGGTTTCGTTGGCAATTCGGATCGCATTGACAAGAGGGTTTCGTTGGCAATTTTTGGAAATGTGGAAGGACTCTCCTGGCCATCTATCTTATTTCTTGGTAAAATTCCATCCATCATCGGTTTATCATTCATATCATCTAACCAACCGGCTATAATTGTTCGTTTTTCTGTCGGAAGTAGGGAAAGCAAATCCTGGTGACTCATAGGTGTCTGGAGAGGGGCCATGGGCTTCTGATTTGTTGCATTGCCAACCCCCGAAGTGTCTGTGAATTTCCAATACTCTTCTTCCACTTGCCGCATCTTTATTTTTTCAGCCATATGAAAAAATACTAAGAATTGATTCTCATGTGTAGGTGTAATAAGTGCTTCTTTGTGTGAATATCGCCCACTCAGCCCAATATACTGCCAACCTTCCGATTTAAGAAGTTCCAATGTCGTATGAATGAAAAAATATTTTTTGTCTAATTTGAATAACGTCATAAGCCCATTACATATTGTTACAAATACTGATATAACCCATGTAGTCCAATATATTGGCGCTTGATATGTGGTACCCTGGATTGATAAAAATGCGGGTACTAATATGCTTCCTACTGTGACAACAATGCGACTCGTGTAAAATAGAAAGGATAGAGTATTTGCCCGTATTTGAAAATTATGTAATACATCTAAATATCGCTCTTGTAATACAGACTTCTTGTATTTTTCAATGCTAAGACTATCAAACATCATACATAATTTATCTAATTGCTCCGGCCTCCTCTTTTTCACATTCATTCTTTCTAGATATAAAATAGATATATGAAAGATCTCACAGACGTAAAGATATACTGTATTAACTTGGATAATCGCCAAGATCGTATGGAATTATTTAATGCACAGGCCGCCCTATCAGCAATGCCACACATTCAGCGTATTTCTGGAGTAGAAGGCCAAAGTATAGAAGTAATCAATAATAAACAAATCGGGTTACAGACACGTGTTCAACTTACAACCAGTTATCGTCGTTCTCATTATGAAATCCATAGTAAAGGTGCCATTGGTGCGTCTTTTTCACATTATAAGGCATGGAAAGAATTCCTCAAATCCGGTGCAAAATATGCGCTAGTTATGGAAGACGACGCAGAACTCCCATCCACGTTCGCCATGATGTTTAATCACACTATTAAGAACTTACCATTATCGTGGGACTTATGGATACTCGGCTGGAATCATTCCCCAACTGATTTAAATGAAAAAGACCGAGAACCTTTCCGTCAAATCCTACACTTCATCGGTGCACATTGTTATTTAATAACAAGAAAAACTGCCAAACTCTTTATTAAAGAAATGTTCCCTATTGAAACACATATTGAGCATTTTATGAGTAACGTTGCGTATATGAATAATTTACGAATTATACGTAATATTGGGTTTCATGTATCACAGTTTGATAGAACGAAGAATATTTCAGATGTTCGTAAACCTGAGGGCTGTCCAACATGCCTTGTAGACGATAACGCCCAAGCGAATGACGCCAGGCGTAGAAATATGATAAACATAGGCACTAACGTTAAGTAAAAATTGAATTACACGCAAGCCCATGATGTCTAGTTACAAACAATGAGCACTCTATATTCTTACACATACAGTTCAGAAGGTCATGGCCCCTGGTGGGGAATACGATGCCCTTCTCATATGTATCAGAACATTGTAAACAGAGTTCAGGAAACAGATAGATGCTTTGTTTATCTGACAAGTGTAAGAGGTGATACACTCGCAGTGGCAATTGAAGGCCCTCACTCTGATGAACAATGTAATACTATCTTTGCACCTGAATGGGTACTCTCTCGCCTGGGAATTGAAGAAGGAGACTCTGTCACGATGGATCCTATACTAGAGGCGCCACCCAATGCCGAATTAGTTCGCATACAGCCTATAACTGTCGCATCCGTTGAGAATCCAATCTTTGTTGAGGGACTCACACAAGCACTCAACCAACTCGGCATACTTCAAGAAGGTATACTTTCCGCTATAGTTGACCCATCTATGCCCGAATTACACGAATTCTTGGTGGAGAATCTGAATCCTGCCAAAGTCTGTCTGGCAAACGGCGATCTTAACGTAGATCTTGTATCCGCAGTTGATTACGAAGAGGCTGATACGTTCAAATATAATGCGTCACCAATGGAGGAAGAATTTATAAGAGGAAATGGAAGACCTAATACACCTCTACCTCCTGACCCAATATCATCACCCCTTGTACCAGTATCAACTACATTGCCCACAATGTTTGTACCCTTTAGTGGAAAGGGATATCGTATGAGTGATTATAGTAAGAACTAGTGGCCTAAAATTCACCCAGTATCTATAACCAATGGCAGATACTATTTGCGAAGTAATACAAAATGCACTCAATACAGATTCAGGGGCCTTAATTGGACGAAATGGCACGATTGAACTAGAGCAGATGATATGTGTCAATCCTGCTCGTCTGGCTATTCTACAACGAAATGCCGGTATTTTTCCAATCGCAATACATAGTATTTTTTACAAGTGGCAAAAAGATTCTATTGAAGCAACTAAATCAGCAGATGTTCTCGCAGCAGGATGGTATGAGCCACTCAAAGAGGCAGAAGAAGAAGCATTGGCGAAATGGTCCGTGCGCGCTGCTTTAGTACCACTCAGAGCCTTGGAGCCATATTATGTGGAAAAGGAGAAACGCTGGACTAGACTGCTACAAGGCCAAAGTGTGGCAGTAGTAACAAGTTTTACACGTACTGCAAAAAAACAAGTTGAAGAAGTCGGGTTAGATAAGATATGGGGGGCAAATACCATATTTCCCAATGATATTACATGGCACTGGGTTCAAACTGGCTACCCAATATCTGTATCAAATGGCACATGTAGATGGCCTAATGGAATCAATAGTTGGCATCAAGCGGCAGAATATATCGTTGGAGAAGTAATCAAAACTGGCGCTCGGTTTGCCTTAATAGGTTGTGGGGGTCTCGGAATGCCTATCGCAAAAATGCTAAAAGACCGAGGTATTATCACTCTCGTCCTGGGTGGCTCTATACAGGTGCTGTTTGGAATTAAGGGGCGTCGTTGGGAGAACCATTCGGTGATATCTAACTTTTGGAACGATGCGTGGGTCTGGCCAGATAAGAATGAAGTACCAGGAGCAGCTGAAGAGATTGAAGGGGGGTGTTATTGGGGATATTAGAAGAATGAACATTTCAAAGCGGCACTTATGACCAATCAATGAGTATATATGTGTGTAAAGGGTCTATTTCAAAAGTCACTCCTGGAAAGAGCTCAGTCAGTTTCCCTTTGATTACTTCAAAGTGGGTTTTCCATGGATTAAAATGTATAGAGAATCTTGTGAAATGTAGTACCAAATTCTCAGGAATACTAATAATTCCTAATGAAGATGTATCAATTCTTAGTTTTGTGCTTGATATTCCTCCTAGATGTGGAAGAGTACCTGAATAAGCATGTGTTATTATACGCACCTTTATGTTATCAATTATTTTCTCAATACTGTATTCTATAATATCTTCTTCAACATCTTTTTTAATGCTATGTAGTTTCTCACGAGATATTGGAAACTTCATTATATATACGAATCAAATAAGCTTTATATGATTCGTGACGGGTCTACAAATACTTCCCTTAAAATTGAGCACGAATCCACCCGGACTTCTAGGCATATCCCCCCAATGCCATCCACACCCTTGCTGGTTATCTTCCTGCCATAGAAATAAAATGCCACAGTTATATCATCCATCCAATGCTGTGGTAGTGATTTATGCATCCTTACTTCAGCATCAAGATATAATACTCTACGGCGTTCACGCGATGCGAAATCAACAAACGCTGCATCACGTCGATGATATTGATCTTGCAATGATACAAGATCAGTGGCTTTAGCCACTGGTTGCTTATTGATTACCAGATCTATTCCAAATGAATAAAGATTTTGTCTTAAGCCTTCTGCTTGCTCACACCAATAAGGATCATCACTGATATTAGTGAAAGCGATTATATCACGCATCTAGCATCATTCCTTGGATGCTGATTGAACTTTATTGACATAATCATCTATGCTGTGGTCATACAGCCAATCAAACAGCTGAAACTTTTTAAGTGCTGCCCAATTTCCGCGAGCCATGTCTTTGAATCTTTGCCATTTGCTTAAAGGTCTGATATAACCATAATGATTAATATACATTAGTTGTCCATGATGTTTGAATCCCATGGCTGCAGGAGGAACGTGGGTGACGCCATCATTGTTGTTGACGAAACGCCAGTGTGGTATGTCCATAGCAGCGACATAGTCAGGGCTGCCTAGCCGAGGGCTACCAAATGTGTATAATTCTATATCAGTGTGACCAGCCCAATGCAGCTCTTGGGCTGAATAAGTGGCCATAGCTGCACCGAGGCTATGACCACAGACTAGGAAATGCTTGCCCTTGTGCTTCTTAGCGAATTTCTCAACATCATCCCATAGTTTCCTCGCTTCATTACGAAAGCCACTATGGACGAAACCAGGACCATGTCTTTTAGGAACCGTGTTGAGATCAGCTAATAGATCTGATATTTGAGTGGGTTGTGTGCCTCTAAAGGCGAATATTGCAGCGTTATCATTGGCAGCTAGATGTGCTTGAGCGCCATCCTTGTCTAGATACTTGTATTCTCTATAACCCTGTTCTTTGAAAAAATTACCGCATACTTTGTCATCAGCATAGGCATATTTTGACGAGTTTGCTGCTAGCTGAGCTTTATTCCAATCTATGTTAATCATAACCCGATCCTCCGGGCTATTTAATCATTAGTTTGGTATTTGACCTTCTGCTATAAGTGTTGATATTCTAGCATTTATACTAGGACCATCAATGATTTGATCATTATCTTCATCTAAAACCTGGAAGGAATCTGTCAATCCTAAATTCATTCTGGCAGATTTAATTAGTTGCCACGATGAATCTCTGGCAGGACCTTCAACGTCTTCCATCAAATAATCATCTATACTATTATATCGGGCGATTATTATCATTGTCAAACCATCTGGACTTATCTGCTCTTCTCGTGAAATCGCCTTCACTTCGCGACTTTTGTAAAAATCTAAATAATCTTTCATATTAACTTCTGAAGGAATGTGACCAAAATCTACGTCAATTGATGGTCGAGTCTTAGTATGGATTACTTTGATGGTCATGATGTTCTCCATCTGTATTTATAAATGGTGCTCCCAGGTAGAATCGAACTACCGATTCAGTCTTACCAAGACTGTGTTATACCATTTAACTATGGGAGCCTATTATATGCGTATTTATGGTGCCCTCACAGGGAATCGAACCCCGAATTGATGATTACAAATCAACTGTTATACCGTTTAACTATAAGGGCATTGGTTGCAAGGGGTGGAGTCGAACCACCTGTCTCCAGGTTATGAGCCTAGCGAGATACCGTTTCTCTACCCTGCTATGAATTTGGTGGACCCTGTCGGACTCGAACCGACCACCTCCTGCGTGCAAGGCAGGCGCTCTCCCAGATGAGCTAAGAGCCCTTAGTTTGTGCTTTGGGGGATCCTCTTCTGCTTGCGATTCTTCAACCCAACGCGGCCGCGCTTGATCATCCTCGCTTGCTTTTGCCTGTTAGCCTTGTCTAAAGCCCTACGCATGATATCCTCCCTAAAAAATGGTCGGGGCGAGAGGATTCGAACCTCCGACCCTCTGGTCCCAAACCAGATGCGCTACCAGA
>RGCF01000521.1 GCA_009919265.1 Bacteroidota bacterium
TTCTGTATCACCAAATGATTCGATAAATGTCATAATCAAACCGGATATGTCTTTTCTATCTTCACCAAAATCGCCTTTCAACCAATGTCCAACAAATAGATAACAGAAATCTTCTTCTATCTTATCCAATGTTGTTTGAATTGATTCTTCAATTGATGCCTTTCTATCATAAACATCCAAACGTAATCCCTCATGAAGAACTTCAATTGGAACATTTATTTCTACCTGACCAATTGATTGGTTTGTATTCTTATCTCTCTTTTCGTATTTCGTATTTATAAATACATCTTTTGCGTGTTTAGATGGTACAATCACAAGATTCATTCTATTACAACCTTCTATCCATTCACCAGAACACAAATCAGTTTCAACCCCAGCTGTAATTCCAATATTGTATTTTCCAACAGGTTGAAACTCGTTTGGAATTGTACACTGCATCCAAATGTCTGGTTGTTCCTGCATACCCGGAATTATCGCGTCAAGTATTTGTTTATGTTCGGGATTATTCTCATCAAGTGCATTCATTGGAGTCATTCCCCAATTTATTGAGATGACTTTGATATTGAATTTATCCATCTGAAATAAAGATGTCAGTAAATCTCTCGCGTGTTCGCCGTACCCGCTTCTTGTTGCAACCGGTCCACAAAATACTAAGTTAGGTTTATTACTCATATATTATCCTTATATCATATGTAAATCAAATCTTTTTGCAGGTTTCCAGTTTTGGAAACAACCTTCGATACTATCAACAACACGTTGACACATATTATCACGACTCATACCGACTTCAGGGTTCTTGATAAATTCAACACCCTTACGTCCAGCTTTGTTTCTTTCTTGCTTTGAAGTCTTGTACCATTCATAAAGAGCATTACCAACTTCACGATAATCAGCTCGGTCATCAAAGATGTATGGTGTTGGAACAGAACCTTGAAGTGAAATATTAGATGGCCATATTGGTTTTACCCATTCACCGTGTTGAAGTGTTGACCATTCTTCTTTTCTATGAAGAGTCTTTATTTCAATATAGTCTTCTGCTGTAAAATACTTTGATGTCTTTGGATTGATAAAACCACATTGGTCTTGAAGACCACCAGTAACATTCACAACGATTGGAGTACCAGCGGCAACTGCTTCAGCAGTACCAAGACCAAATCCTTCGTTTGATGCAATATTGAGAACAACGTCGGCAACATTATAAAGAACGTTCAATGATTCACCAGGAAGAATCTTATCAGAAAACATTACAGGATAAGAACAAAGTTCTGAAACTACTGCAGTCAGATCAGTTCCATTTGGGTCAATTGGAGCGCCGTGCATTACGAGTATTGCATCTTGTTGTGGATTACCACCGGCATTTTCAATCTGTTCACACATATG
>RGCF01000522.1 GCA_009919265.1 Bacteroidota bacterium
TATTCTGTAAGACATGTAGAGTAGATAACCCAAGATGTAGGCACTATAGCAGACAGGTTTACCGTGTACGTGTTCATATCCCTGGTAATTCTAATAGTATTAAAACAAAGGTTCTAGATGCTACTAACTATAACAGCGCCGTAATTGAATGTATTGACTTTGAAAAGGAATTAAAATCTAATGGATATGAGAGAACAATCGTATCAATATCTGAAACCTCTAATGATTATGGAATAGGTGATGCAGTTGTAAAATACCGAGAATACATGTCAGGTGAGTCAAAGTTCGCACACCTTAAAAAGAATGTATCACAGGATCATATTGACGAATGTGTTAGGTTTTGTTGGAAATTGGTTGAGAATGTGGCCTTAACAAAAAATATCAAAAGAATAAGACCAACTGACATCAAAATTGAGGATGTATCCAACTTTTATAAATGGGCTGAGGAATACTATGGTGATAGGTCTTTCAATAAATGTTTCATTGCTCTTCGTGCTTTTTTTGAATTCCTAATTGAGATTGAGAATATTGAGATGAAAAACCCATTTAGAAAGTTCGTACCAAAATCAGTCACACCATCTTCCATTGATATTATCACGGAGGACGAGTTTAATCAGGTCTTAGCAGCAGTTGATACATTCAATCCATTTATTACACTTGGGGGTAAGGGCGAGAAGAAAAACTTGTATAAACCGTATCTAAAAGACGGATTCAAATTATTCCTATTAACTGGTGGTAGACGTGAAGAAGTGGTTGACTTAAAATGGTCAGACATCTATAGCACACCACAAGGTGTTAAACTATTCATCATCGACAACTTAAAAGTGAAGCGAATGAAAAAGAATAACAAGGAGTGTAAAAAATATATTGGTATAAATGCTGACCTTGAAGATTTCTTGGTTGAATTGGGGATGAATGAAAAGATTGGAACGGATGAATATATACTGTACCCTAATAGAACATCCACCACCAAGACGATCATGACAGATTTAAGTAGAGGATTTTCTCATTACAAAGAAGGTGCAGGTATCAAGAAGGACATCAGTTTAAGTAATCTCCGTAAAACCTATTTGACATGGCATCATCAAGTGTTAGGTGACGATACAGGACTAGTTAGCTCCCACTCTACCACCCAAGTTTTAGAGAAATATTACCTCGATCCAAAGGTGTTAACCGCTGTAGAAATATCAGCATTGAAGGTTCGTGTTTTCGGTAAGAAATGACAAAAACCTCACGCAAAACCTCACGCAAACCTCACGCAGAAACTAAAAAGGACCCACGATTTAACGTAAGTCCTTGATTTTCATGTAGCGAGAACGAGATTTGAACTCGTGACCTCAGGGTTATGAATCCTGTGCTCTAACCAACTGAGCTACCTCG
>RGCF01000523.1 GCA_009919265.1 Bacteroidota bacterium
ATATCGATGAAAAATGACAAACGCGAGAGAAAACATACAGCAAAAGCATTACCGCCAGGTATAACACAATCTATGATGAAAAAATATGTTGTCTACTATCGCGAGACCGTATATCTCAAGAACGGTAAAACACAACCGAGAGAATACTTCAAGGTGGAGTCGCATCCGCGATTAACAAAACCGTGGGTCAGTTCGAAATCCATTAAAATACCCCTTATTGAAAAACTAAATCAGGCAAACCAGATTGTTGTAGATTTAGAAAATATGGCAGTGTCAGGCCAATGTCAAGAACCATTACACCGAATAAAGCATAAATATCTCCCAAAATATACCAGGTTGCGCGCGAACCGTGTGACAAATGACACATCCATTATTATATCACTGATGTATGACAGAAAAGATACAATCAACGGTTTTCGATGGACGGCAGGATATACATTCTGGTATCAACCGACGACATCGAACAACGGCGGTGACGACGACGACGACGACGGCGCAGAGACCGCGATTTCTCTCGGATTACACCATTTAAGGAACAAGGTTCGAGAGAAATACGGCGCGGATTTAATGGGGGTATTATAATATGCATATTGTATATTGTGTCGCCGTTTCATTGTAATGCTATTAGATTGCGTCATTACTGCCGTAAACGATAACCCCCTATACATAGAATTTATACCTATATTCATAAAAACATGGAAGAAATTATACCCGACAGTCGATGTAAAAATCATACTCATTGCGAACGAAATTCCCCAAAAATATATCGAATATAATGACCACATCATATTATTCAAACCAATCGAAAATGTGTTGACGAGTTTTACATCACAGGTAATTCGGTTATTTTATCCGTGTTTACTACCGTATAAAAATGGGGTTATGATAACCGATATGGATATACTTCCAATGAACCGCACTTATTATACAGAGAATATTCGACCATATGACAATAATAAATTCATCTATTTACGAGATAATGTTTGTTTCGAGTATAAACAAATCGCGATGTGTTATAATGTGGCTACCCCGAGTATATGGCGAGATATATTCAATATACACAGTATTGATGATATTCGTGTGACCATTAAAGACTTAGCATTGTCGCACGGTGTCCACGAAGAACGCAGACGCGAATGGTGGGGGGTAGACCAACAATTATTATACAAAAAGGTAATGGAATGGACCAAGACAACCCAAAACTTGGTATGTTTAAATGAATCCACAACGGGGTTCCGTAGACTGGACCGAGGAACATTTGTATTGAATGAAACGATTCGAACGAACATCAAGAACGGTGTGTATTCGGATTATCATTGTTTTCGCCCGATGAGTGAATACCAAAATATAAACAATGAAATCTACGAACGATTATGACA
>RGCF01000524.1 GCA_009919265.1 Bacteroidota bacterium
ACTTTCAGATGATTTAAGAATGGCGAGTGGTATCGCTACAATGTCCAAAGAATTAGTATTAGGGACAGTACACAAATACGATTGGTTTCAAGTAGGTGCGGCAATTAATCACCCTGAGCAAGGTAGAGTATTAGATGTTAGTGAAGATATCCAAAAAAATTATGGTATAGCCGATGCTAGCGTAAAGATACTTCCTTGGAATGGGTATGGTAATGCAGATTTAATTAGACAATTAATCAATGCAGAAAAGCCTGATGCCATCTTACACTTTACTGACCCTCGTTATTGGACATGGTTATATGATATTGAGCACGAAATAAGACAAAATATTCCACTTTTGTTTTACGCTATTTGGGATGACCTACCAGACCCAATGTATAATCGTAACTTCTATGAAAGTTGTGATTGGATTGGTTGTATTTCTCGTCAAACTTATGGTATCATTAAGAGAATTGGTAATAGAACTGATAAACCAACTTGGATTCCAAAAAAAGATTGGCAGGTAGATTATGTACCTCATGGTATCAATACGGATTTATATAAACCAACAGAAGTTCCTGCAGAATATAGAACTGAATTATTGGGAGATAAACAATATGATTTTATTCTTTATTGGAGTAATAGAAATATAAGAAGAAAACAACCGGCCGATGTTATATATGCATATAAACTATTTTGTGAAAAAATAGGTAAAGAAAAGGCAGATAAATGTTTGTTACTAATGCATACTCAGCCAGTTGATGATAATGGTACTGATTTGCCGGCAGTTATTGAAGCAATTGCACCAGATGTTAATATTCAATTTTCAGAAAAAAGAAGATTACAACATGAACTTAATTGGAATTACAATTTAGCAGATGCAACAATCAACATAGCTAACAACGAAGGATTTGGATTAGCAACAGCAGAATCAGTTATGGCTGGTACACCAATCATTGTAAACGTAACTGGTGGATTGCAAGACCAATGTGGATTTAGTGTTGATGGTAAATTATTAACACATAAAGATTATGTGGAGATTGGTTCTTTACATGAATGGAGAAAGTGGGAAGGTAAAGCAAAACCTGGTCCTTGGGCAATTCCTGTATGGAGTAGAGCATTAGCATTAGCGGGTTCAGTACCTACACCTTATATTTGGGATGATAGAGTTGATTTGCATGATGTAGCAGATGCTATTGAAAAAATGTATAACACTCCTAGAGAAGAAAGAAAAGCAAATGCATTAATAGGTAGAGAACATTTTATTAATGAATCGGGATTATCACATACAAATATGTGTAAAACTTTGATTGATGGAATTGAATCTACATTTGAAAATTGGAAACCTAGAAAAAGATTCGAGGTATTTAAA
>RGCF01000525.1 GCA_009919265.1 Bacteroidota bacterium
TTGTTCACATCAATTTGGTTACCGGACAACTTTATGGAGGCGGTTAAAAATAATGATGATTGGTATTTGTTCTGTCCTAATGATATTCTAAAGGCGGGTATCAAACCATTACAGGAAACTTACGGTGAGGAGTATGAACAAAATTACAACAAAGCAATTGAACTTGGTCTTGGTAAAAAAGTTAAAGCACAATCGGTTTGGAATAAAATTATTGAATCTCAGGTTGAAACCGGTGTTCCTTACTTGTGTTCAAAAGACAATGCAAACAGAAAAACCAACCATCAAAATATCGGTGTGGTAAAACAATCTAACTTGTGTAATGAGATTTACCAATACACAGACGAAGAAACAACTGCTATCTGTACATTATCATCTATGGTACTGAAAAACTTCATCATTAAAGGTGAGTTCGACTTTAATTTACTTTATAGTGAGGTTAGAAAAGTTGTGAGAGCACTTAACAAAGTTATCGACATCAATAGTTATTCAACCGAACAAGGTAGAAAAGGTGGATTGGAACAAAGAGCAATAGCAATTGGAACACAAGGTCTTGCTGACGTATTCTATCTCATGGATTATATTTTCACATCTGAAGAAGCAAGAAAATTAAACAAAGATATCTTTGAAACAATTTATTTTGCGGCTATCACCGAGAGTATGGAATTATGTAAGTCAGGTGAATACAAACCATATAAATTCTTTGAAGGGTCACCAATGTCAAAAGGAGGCTCAGATGCCGGTAGCGTCATCAGCTAAGATTACAGGTTCATTTGAAATGACAGAACCGGCTCATTCGGCATTATTTAATCGTCGTGTAGTTGGAGGTGAAATTTTGATTGTTAACAAATACTTAATTAACGATTTTGAAAAGATTGGTATTTGGTGTGAAGATTTGAAAAATGAAATCATTATGAATGAAGGTTCGGTTCAAAACATCAACTTTAACCATTACCTTGACCCGGAAGATAAAAATTACAACAAGAAAGTTAAAAGAATTGAACACTTAATTCCAAAATACAAAACAATTTGGGAGATATCTCAAAGAGAACTTATTGATATGGCGGCTGACAGAGCACCATTCATTGACCAATCACAATCAATGAATATCTATATGTCAAATCCTACATTATCAAAAATTTCATCATCACACTTCCATTCTTGGGGTAAAGGATTGAAAACTCTTTGTTATTATGTTAGAACAAAAGCAATATCAACTGGAGCCAAACACTTGGCTGTGGATATCTCAAAAGTAGGACAACCAAAACAAGTTGAGAAACCAAAAGTTGAATTAACACAAAAACCTTCGGATTCCGAGTTTGAGTGTTTCGGATGTGGTTCTTAAATAAAATA
>RGCF01000526.1 GCA_009919265.1 Bacteroidota bacterium
TCATGTACATCCATTGCCAGGAAGTCTCCAGTACGCAAATCAAAACCAATTTTATATCTCGGAAATAATGTAAATCCTCCATGATACTTTCCTCGCTCAATAACCGACAAGTTACCAAACCCTTTCCGCATATCTCCGTCATCCATATGAAGACCTGTGCGGAAATTGCGATTCATAGTGACGGAAGAGAATGCCGTATCTGCGATTTGGAAACTTGGATTTGCATGGGCTTGCTTGTATTGTAGCGCATATCGTTCTGGAACTAGTCTTTTAAAGAGACCATCTATCTGCTCAATATACGGAATACCAGCCTTGTATTGCTCAAAGTATTTTTGGGTATATGACGTCAAGCGGCAGGGGAGTTTCATAAAGGGTGTCTTCTCAAAATATCCTAGAACACTACTAAATACGTTGTTGTTAACGCGCATCTTACTGACCTTACCGTTCTCGTAGTACCTCGCAGAGTGACCAGAGATTTCCGTGGGCTTCCGCTTCTTCCAATAAGGACTCTTCAAGTCAATGGGTCCTGCTGCAGCCCCACGATTCCTGGACGCAGATGCCGCGTTGTAGAAGTTCTTCCAGGCAACCTTTATTATGTCATGTGGAATGACATTCTTACGGAGTCGGGCTAGAAGCTTTTTGCCACCAGGCGCATCCGGATCCTTTGCATAGATATCCACATCGGTATCAAATATAGTGTCCGCATCCTTTTCACTGAAATACGTACCTTCGCGAGCCTTGAGTTGATCTTCTGTCAACTTTGGCTCTAGAACTACTTGCTTCACTCCAGTTACTTTGGCCGTATGTACGGCTTGTTTGGGGATTTGAACACCCTCAAATAAGTCCTCGTCTGAGACGGGCATTTCTACTATAGAATATATTAAGAATGTTATACAACATTTATTACTGATATTTCTTTTGTATTGTAGTTACAAAGTTTAACTGGATTATATTTCTTTAGTGGAAGAAACTCGCAACTCAATGGTCTAATTCCTCCGTCAGGAATATCAGTGTTATCTTTATGCTGATAGGAACAGTTGATTAATAATATGTGCTTGAATTTCTTTGAGGCTACAAGGTAATCCATGAATGTATATATGTTTGCTAGAGACCAATGCTGTAAGACATCTTTTAAAATGCATAAATCACCAGCGACAATGCTGTCGCATTGATTAAAGAAGTCTAAGTGTGTAAAATTATATTTACCTGGAACATGATTCTTTTTATGAACCTCTATAACCTTATTATATGCATCATAACCATTATACACAATATCTAATGAATCATATATAACTGGCCCACACCTAAAATCCCCACATCCTAGATCCACCACAGTTTTTATATTATTAT
>RGCF01000527.1 GCA_009919265.1 Bacteroidota bacterium
CCAAACGGTCAACATATGCGAGATGTTAGTATTGATAAACTGAAAAAACTATTTCCGAATTTCAAATTTACTTCGTATATTGATGGAATAAAACAAACATACGATTACATAAAAAACTCATTATAAATTGAAAGGCAAAATCAAATGTCTGCAAATCTTCAAGAACAAAAACAAGAAATTCTAAATCTTGTTCAATCATATATCCAAAATTTAGATTCATCAAAAGAATGGGTACCTGGTAAAGATTGGATTCAATATTCTGGTCCTTATTACAACTCAAATGAATATGTTGCCGCAATAGATACACTTCTAAACGGATGGCTTATTCTCGGAGAAAAGGGTCGTGAATTTGAAAACAAGTTCGCAAAAGAACTCGGTAAGACCGACGGTGTATTTGTAAACTCAGGAAGTTCTGCGAATCTTCTTATGGTTTCTATGTTGAAGACTCGTCGTGGTGGTTCTCTACCTGTGGGTTCAAAGTTTATCACACCGGTTGTTTGTTTCCCAACAACAATCAATCCACTTATTCAAAATGGATTCAAGCCAGTATTCGTTGATGTTACACTTCCGAATCTGAATCTTGATCTTGATCAAGTTGAAAGAATACTTGAAGAAGATGTTGACAGAGAAATCAAGGGCATCATCTTTGCTCACGTTCTCGGTAATCCACCAGACATGGATAGATTGATGGGACTTGTAGAAAAGTATCAACTCATCTATCTTGAAGATACGTGTGATGCTCTTGGTTCAAAGTGGGATGGAAAGCCACTCGGTTCATTTGGAAGATTGTCAACTTGTTCATTCTTCCCAGCTCACCATATGACAACAGGTGAAGGTGGATTCGTTGCTTGTAACTTACCGATGCACAGAATGGCACTTGCTGCTCTTCGTGATTGGGGTCGTGCTTGTTACTGTAATACAAAGAAGCCAGGTAACGTAACAGAAGGAACGGCTTGTGGTTGCCGTCTCAACTCTTGGTTCAAGGAATATCCAGAGATTCAGTATGACCACCGTTATGTCTTTGAAGAAATTGGTTATAACTTGAAGCCAACAGAAATGCAAGCGGCTATGGGTCTTCAACAAATTGATAAGTTAGAAGAGATGCACTCGCGTCGTAAGCACAACTTCAATCGTCTCTATGAAATCTTCAAGCCGTATGAAAAGTATTTCCATCTTCCATACTCGTTGGATAAGGCAGATACAAGTTGGTTCGGATTCCTACTTACTCTAAAGGATGGTTGTCCATTTGATAAGAGTGAATTGGTTGACCATCTTGAAGCTGCAAAGATTCAAACTCGTTCGTACTTCACAGGAAATGCACTCTTCCACCCAGCGTATTCAAATCTCTTC
>RGCF01000528.1 GCA_009919265.1 Bacteroidota bacterium
TCGGTTACGATAGATGATATTTATGTTATAGGTAAGTTGGTAGAAATACCTATTGCATCGGAAGATAATTCAATAATAATAACCGAAAGTGGTTTGGATATAATAATATAATAAATGGCAAACGCAAGAAAAAGAATATCAGAATTACCTCCATTAAATGTTGCTTCATTGGATACAACATTTGTACTTGGTATTTCAGGTAGTACGACATATAAAATTTCTATAAACAATTTAACATCTTCGTTAGATGGTGCATTTGCAACCGATTTGGTAACTAATGCATTAAGTAGTTCATTGAATAGTAAATTATCTACATCATCTTTCAACCAATATACTGCATCGGCCATAAATGGTACAATTAGTGGTTCATCACAATTAACAAGTTCATTTGACCAAAGATATGTTTTAAGTGGTTCAATTACTCAAACAACTTGGGATAATATTGCAAACAAACCAAACGACATTGTAAGTTCATCAACACAAATATCTGCATTAGGATTTGTAACAGGTTCATATACTACTATAAATTCATTTAATAGTTTAACGCAATCTTTTAATTCAATATCACAATCATTTACAACAATAAGTGGTAGTGTTGGAACAATTGATTTTAGTGGAATTAATGTAGTTACTGCATCTTATTTATCATTCACACAATCATATACAAACGATAGTTCATCTTTTAATAATAGAATAACAACTGAAAAAAATAGAATAGATGCAATTTTATCGGCATCAAATGCAAATGGTGATACTTTTGCAGAAGTTGTATCTTTGATAAATTCCGTTGATTTAACAAATGATAATGCATTTGCAACATTCTATACTGCAAGTAATAGTAGAATTACAGCATTAGAAAATTCAACGGGTTCTTATTTAACATCATTAAGTGGAGCAATAAGTTCCTCATCTCAATTGACAAGTTCATTTGATACGAGATATACATTAAGTGGTAGTGTTCAACCATTGCCTTCAAATTTAGTAAGTTCATCTGCACAAATAACTGCATTTGGATTTATCAGTTCGTCAATAACGATACCAGCAGGAACAATTAGTGGTTCATCACAATTGACAAGTTCATTTGATGGTAGATATGTTTTGGAAAGTGAAACGGGTTCATTACAAACTTCGATTACAAACTTAAATACATTTACTGCTTCACAATCAACTGCAAGTTTAGTAACATCTATTTCAAATTTAAACTCATTTACACAATCATTTTCGACTTCGGTAGATAGTAGATTTGATACATTGGAAGCAACTATCATAAGTGGGAGTCCAAATTATACACAAGTATTAGGAAATAGAAGAACCGGAATTACATCAACAGGCACATCCATAATAAGTGGA
>RGCF01000529.1 GCA_009919265.1 Bacteroidota bacterium
TACCCAGGGAATTAATACCGATAGTTTAATTCAAATCACTCAGCAGGCCCCCGATAGGCAGAAGCAGCAGGCATTACAGGTACTTGTGCAATTTTATAAGAACAATGATCCCCAAACCGCTTTGCAGTATATAATGAAACTGGTGGAGCTAAATGAACGCTTGAATGATGATATTGCATTGGCAAAGGCTTACCAAAATGCAGGAATACTCAACTTCAGGCTTGGTAATTTTGCACGGGCAAAGGAGTTTTATCTGTTAGCCCTCGATAAGTTTGTACAACAGAAAAATACAGATGCACAAAATGAAATCAATGGTTATCTAGCTGCCGTTTATTATGCAACTGGGAATTTACCTCTTGCTGCTGATACGTATTTAAAAGTATTGCGCTATTACGAAGAAAAGAATGATAAAGCAGCACTACTCAATATTTTAACTTCTCTAGGAAGTATTTACTCCCGACTGAACAACTTCTCAAAAGCATTGGAATACAACTTACGTGCCTTGCGTATTTATGAGGAATCATCTGACAAATTCAGAACACTCGTAGGATACGACAATATTGGCAATATTTATTTAAGGCAAGGAAACCTGCAAAAAGCGGGTGAGTTTTTTAACAAATCGCTTTTGGTATACAGAGAGCTGAATAATAAGGCAGGTGAAGCATCTACTTTATTTCAGCTTGGAAATATAGCCGATAAACAAAACGATGTGGAGGAAGCAATTGTATACTACCAAAAAGCAATTGATGTTGCAAAGGCTATTAAATCTCAGCCTATGCAAACCACCGCAGAACTTGCACTAGCCGTTTTTGTTGGCGCAAGGCTCGATGTAAAAGGCATGGTAGGCCTCATAGATTTCGTAGACGTTGTGCTAGGACTCACAAGCGATGTTGGAAAAGAGGTTCGTGTGCTTGTTGTCGTTTTTGTAGAAGTCTTGGATGCCGTTGTTGTGTAGCTTTGTATTGCCGCGCTATCGAGTAGCAGCCGGTCTGTGTGGCCCTGTGTGGCCCAAAGTGCGAATAGCAGGAGCCAACGCATATCTATTAAAGATATATATGCGATGGCTTAAGTGTTTCATGGTATCATATTCTTACATATCAAAGTGAGGAACGGGGAGGATTTTTGTTTCATACATTCCGCTGTGTTTAGGTTCTTTTTCCTTGTCTTTTTTCTTGTCTTTTTCCTTTGGATCTTTTGACTCACCTGTTTCTGTAGAGTCGATATCAATTGAAAACTCTACTTTTTTTCCGCAGCAGTTGGAACGTATATGTTTATGATTGATGGCACTATATATAATTCCGACAAGGGATATAAATAGACCTGTTCCACCAAGGGCGGCACCTGTGTCCA
>RGCF01000530.1 GCA_009919265.1 Bacteroidota bacterium
ATTTACGGTGGATTGCATCCAGGTTCAGCTGATGATTCAAATGCCGGACCTGTACTCAGTCAACAAGCGGGTACATTGGATGTACTCAAGCAAATCATACTCAGCATGTCTTTTGGTGCATTCACTATGCTCTATTTTTGGCTGCTTGGAATTGCGTCAAGAATTAGACTCGCTTCAAGAGAATTACAATTAATCATGCTACAAAAGGAACAACAGTCATGATGTCATTTTTGGAACAACATGCTCTTTATGTCGTTTTAATCATATCCCTTGTGATTTGGTTAGGACTCGCATTATATGTCAATAACTTGGATGGCAAAGTCAAAGAACTTGAGCAATCCATTAAATAAGGGATAGAACATGAAAAAACGTTATTGGATTGGACTCATAGCATCAATTGCATTCTTACTTCTTGGAATCAGTGTTTTGGATTCAAGTAAAATCAATTATGGAACCATAGAAGCTGCTAGGGAAACCGGAAAGAAGATGCAAGTAAAGGGAAATTGGGTGCGAGACAAAGGTGCTCAATATGATGCCAAACGGAATCTCTTCACATTCACAATGAAAGATGAAAAAGGAGAAGAGATGCAAGTGGAATATCAAGGAGCCAGACCAAATAATTTTGATATTGCTGAAAGCATCGTGGTGAAAGGACTATTCGAAGATCAACAATTCATAGCTTATGAAATCCTCACGAAATGTCCTTCAAAATATGAGGGCAATGCTGAACAACTTCGTTCCTCCGGCTCATAACTCAATGGACTTCACATGCTGAAACGTATCATCATTATCGCTTTGATTCTTTTGCTACCATTTGTGTTTTGGTATGCGATGCAATTTGGTGCATTGCAGTCTGTGAGTTTTGCAACTGCAATGAAGATGAGCGAACAATCTTCAGATGTTGAGCAAGCTCATAAAGTAAAGATTGAAGGTGTATATACACATGTTGAAACTGAAGATCATGAAGGACATTTTCACGCGAAAGACATGCAGGGAATAATCTTCAAAGTGGAATATACAGGTAAGGATCCTTTGCCGAATATGAATGAGGGAAGTGAGATTTCAGTGTTTGGTCATGTGCATGGTGGCGATGAACCATATGTTCATGCATCACAAGTGATTCTTCGTTAAGATTTTTTTCTCTTCTCGCTCAACGTAAATCCCACAAAATTCAATGCCCATCTGAGTAGTCCCCAAAAACCATGTGTGCGAATCAAAATCTTATATGACATCGGATGTCTTTTTGGTACTGTGCTCATCATGAGATTATAGGATTCCCATTGCATTGTATCACGAAACACTTCCTGAGAGATATGATTCGGCAAACTCGCAAGGACATCCATGAAGAG
>RGCF01000054.1 GCA_009919265.1 Bacteroidota bacterium
AACTTTTACAGTATACAATTATTATGCCTAGAATATTGGTAGTTAAGGGCTTTAGAAGAGGAAGTGCGGTATAATGAGGTGGTTTGGGATGTGTTTTTGATGTGTCATAGTACAAACAGGCTCCTTCTCGGTTTATTCCTCACGTTTTTGGAATATATGTACATGTTTGAATTTATGGCTATAACATATATAAAAGGCCAAGTATTAGACTTGGCCTTCATATATCTTATCTATTATAGAGTTGATTTTTACTCAATTGCATCAAATTCTTGTCGAGACATTCTAGTGAGTGGCTTCTTGCCGGAGCGTTGAATAATATCATTGCATAAACCAAATTGATTTGAATAGAAACCTTGTATAGCATGTTTAACGGATTGGAGGTCTTTTTCTAGATTATCAATCCTTTTGATCTGTTCAATGCTGGGTTTTCCAGCAAATTGATTAATTGTGCCATAAATGCCTGCCAATTTCTCTCGCAATTTGTCTTCACTATCAGCGAAAAGTGTGCTTTTTTCTGCAATCATATGCTTATGTAGCGAATCCAGATAGGCAATCGATTCTTTCAACACTTTTTGCTCTTCATTGTTCATGATCGTTCTCATGCGAAGCTTTAGTGAGTCTCTCAATGCAGTAGTTTGTTCAGCAGTATAGGCTAAATCATCGATTAATCCCCATAAACGCTTTGCAACTTGATGTTGTGTCTGTCTATCCTGCGGAGTATGGATTGATCTTTTATCAGCATTAATCGTGACGCTACCTTTATATTCCTGTCCATTCTTTCTGATTCGTACAGTATAAGTACCAGGCAAAACAGAATATCCAAAATTTCCTCCTCCTGTATTCGGAGATACTGCAACTCGCGGTGATTTTGTGCTCATATTCCAAGATACAAGATTGATTCCCTTTCTTTTTGATGCAGGGACAGTAGAAATGACATCGCCTGTATTTGGATCGAGAATATCAATAGTCATAGGACCAATCATATGTCTTGATTTCATGAAATATGCAAAGCGCGCACCTTCAGTCGGATTTGTTCCGGTGAACTCATCTGTTCCGGAAAATTCTTGAAATCCTGCGGCATAAGATTGTTCGCTTGGACGAACCGGTAAAAACATCAATTCACTTTGTAAATCTTTTACTGCAAGAGTTCTCATTGGTGTGATATCATCTACGATAAAGACACCTCTACCATGAGTTGCGATGATCAAATCATTTGTTTTGGGATGTATAGCCAAATCTCGCACTGGTACTATGGGTAAATCATTTTTGAATTGAGCCCATGAAGTTCCAGCATCAATTGAAATGAATAATCCATATTCTGTTCCTGCAAAAATCATATTTCGATTAACTGGATCTTCGCGAATAACATGCGCATATCCACGGAGCGAATCGCCCTTTAGTTGACTCCATGTTTTTCCGAAATCAGTTGAACGAAGAAGATATGTTTTATGATCACCGCGTGTATGATTATCAAGGGTCACATAAGCAGTACCTTTATCAAAATGTCCAGCTTCAACGCAAGAAACCCATGTATTTTTTTGAATGAAGGATGGAAGATTCAATGCAACATTTGCCCATTGTTTTCCGCCATTTGTGGTTACTTGAATATTTCCATCATCTGTTCCCACCCAAATAACTTGCTCATCCAATGGAGATTCACTGATGGAGTAAATTGTACAATGATTTTCTGCACTCGTCACATCACGCGTAACACCACCGGAATTAACAGGATTATATTTATTCGAATCATTTGTCGTGAGATCAGGTGATAATCTTGTCCATGTATCTCCATGATCATATGAACGATGTAGATATTGTGAACCGATATACAATGTCTTAGGATTGAGTATGGATTGCGCCATTGGTGTATTCCAATTGAATCGCAATTTGCGTTCTCCCTCTTCCTCGAAAGGCGCTATGGGCTTGGTTTCTCCGGAATTGAGATGTCTGCGTACAGCTGAACCACCTTGTGATTCGAAATACATGATTTCTTTGTTTACACGATCACGCAATACAACAAATCCATCACCCCAACCTGTTGGAGACCAATCACGATTTTGTATTCCTCCTCCGCCAGGTATCTTATTTTGAGTCATCCATGAACCATTGTCTTGCAAGCCACCAAAGACATTATAGGGTTCTTCAAAATCATGAGAGATTCGATAGAATTGTGCGAGTGGAAGATTTCTAAACATAGACCAAGTGACGCCTCGATCATATGATCGATAGACACCACCATCAGTACCCAATAGTAAATGTTGGGTATTCTCGGGATCAATCCATAATGCATGATGATCAGGATGTGTTCCGCCACCATAATTGAATCCATTGAATGTTTTTCCACCATCTTCAGACATACCCAATTGAAATGATGGACGATAGACTCTATCCGGATTTATTGGGTCAACAACCAATTGTGCAAAATAAAAAGGTCTTGCTGTAACACTTACTGCATTAGAAGTTTTTGTCCATGATTCACCACGATCATCGGAGCGATACAATCCGCTTGATGATGATTCCATCATCGCATACACTGTACTTGGTTTTGAAGGTGAGATAGATACGATGATGCGTCCAAGATCACCCTCCGGCATTGACTTTGTCATCTTGACCCAAGTTTTTCCGGCATCTGTGCTTTTATATAAACCTGAACCAGATCCACCGGATGCAAAGCTCCATGCTTTTCTACGAAATTCCCACATAGAAGCATAGCAGATTGAAGGATCTTCTGGATCAATATCAACATCGGCGCAGCCTGTTTTTTCATTTACATAGAGAACTTTTGCAAATGTTTTTCCGCCATCTTCAGTTCGATATAATCCTCGATCTTCGCTATCGCCCCATAGTGCTCCAAGACCTGCTACTAATGCTATGTCTGGATTCTTGGGATTCAATACCACTTTTGCAATGCGCTCCACTTTTTCTAATCCCAACAATGTCCAAGTTTCTCCACCATCGGTTGTTTTATACAAACCACCTCCGATTGAAACACTATTTCTCACATTACTTTCACCAGTTCCAACCCAAAGAACAGAATCACCATGATTTGGGTCAAGGGCAATCGATCCAATTGAATGTTGTTGAACTTTATTGAACAATTGTTTGAATGAGTTTCCATTGTCTTTTGATTTCCATAAACCCCCTGCAGCGGAACCAACATAAATGGTGAGTCGCTTTTCTGATGGAGATCCGGGTACGGGCACATGAACAGCTTGAATATTGGTGACACGACCACTACTTGTGGCAGGACCAAGTTCGCGAGCACGCATGGAGCCAAATGTGAATGAAGAATATTGAGCCTGCATTATGCACTGACTCAAGAGCAATAGACCGATTATGAACAGTCTGTTTATCATGTGAGTCTCCGTGATTATTGTTTTACAGGCATTGAAAATATTGCATCAGACACAGATGCATTAAATAGATATTCTTTGATATAGGTAGAGCTCATTGTTTCTCCATTCATTTTTTGTTCAAAAACAAAAGGAAGTGTTCTACCATTCAAAACTTGATATTCTCCGAGGAATGTATCACTTTCACTGAGTACGCCGGAATTCATAGAACGGCTGGTCCATTTTATGATCAGATAAGAATCTACATCCAAATAATAAATGATTTCAGAACCATCAGCTGATGTAGATTTTATTTTATACACTTCTGAACCCTCGATCTCATCTTTACCTATATACTGTAATTGCACTCCATCGTTGCTTGTCATCATGAGATCATTCCACATGAACTTTATCATTCTACCTGCATCTTTTGCATCATCAGCATTCATTGGTTGTGGATCCATTGAACCGGTCCAAGGTTGGATACTCCAAGCTTGTTTGCCATCATAAGCCATCGTATAGGTGAGGCCTGCTTGGATAACGAGATCCATACGAGAACTTTTAGGGGCTTTCAATGTAAATGTCATTGGTCGCTTTTCACCGCCACCGCCACCTTGCATTTGCGATTTAATGATCACCGGGTTATTCTGAGGATATTTATCCAAGCCGCCAATTGCAGCGTGATATCCTTGTAAAATAGATTCAAGTGTCTGTGCTTGCATGATGCTCGGACAAATGAGCAAGAGCAAAAGGAAGAAGAATTTGTACATTGTATGTCCTAATACATTATAGTTATGAAGTCGAAATAATACGCCAAATGTGTAGATTGGTTTCAATGATGTATTCACTTTCAACATGAAATCACAATGAATGATGCCCATATTCATTTAGTTATCAATCATTTACCAATCATTTTGCCAATCATCGCAATCATTGCTAGGATTTCAGCTTTTTTTCTTGATTCCGATGCATTAAAGCGATTTGCAATGATCATACTCATATTGAGTGGGATATGTGCTTTTGCATCCATGCAATCTGGTGAAAGAGCCGAAGAGATGCTTGAACCAACTGTATTTTTCACTGAATCTCATATCGAAGCTCACGAAGAAGCGGCTGAAACATATGCCATTTTTTCCTATGTGATTGCTGTCATGGCAATTATTAGTTTATGGGCTGATATAGCAAGAAAATCATTTGCGATGATCTTAACTGAAATTACTCTTGGTCTTTGCATTATATCTCTGTATTTCGCACAAAAAACAGGAACAACCGGTGGGCAAATACGACATGAGGAAATTAGACCCGGATTTGTAGTTCCTGAAAGCGACCATCATGATTGATGTAATCTATTGATTACTTTCAAAGCTTCTTTTTTTGTAAGTGCGCTCAGCGGTGAAGCATGCACAAATGTGCTCACCGCTTTGGGATTCACATAAGAATATTCTCTCAAAGCCCAACCCATTCCTTTTCTGATGAAGAATTCTTTTTCTTCAGCCAAACGAAGACACAAATCAAATAAAAGTTCTTGATCAGTATGTGATTTATATCGCTTTTGAAAGAGTAAACATATCCTCTGCAACCAGAAATTCCCGGAACTCATCCATTCAGAAATAAAGCGGTCTCTGTGCTGAGGAAACAGAGAAATATAAATTCCAATGAGCGGAGCAATTGCATCGATGGTATCCCACCAAGAATGATAATGCACCATTTCAAGAAGCGTGTCAATTGCATCTTCATCCCAGTGTTTAACTGACTTTTCAGCGATTTCAATTGCGCTATAGAATGCTTCTCTTTTCCCATTTCGCATTAATTCAATCACAATCGTTTTCCAATCCGAGAGAATAACTTTGGGAAATTCAGCAAGAGTTTGACGCAGTACTTGTTTACGAAGTGGAGCAGGTATTCCATAAAATGCATCGATTTCTTTCATGTATGCATACATAGGAATAGCTTTTTGAGGATCTGCATGGTGATTACATGCAGAAAGCAATGCTTGAGAACAAGCATGCATCAAGCAATACCCGGCGCCGGAGAATCATCGATATCCGGAACTTCAATGAATTCACCTACGAAGATATCATCTTCACCAATCGAAGTATCTTGAGAAATGCTGATGAGTTTCTGCTTTGCCATTTCAAGTAAAGCAAGAAAAGTCACGACAATCATTTGTCTGCTTTGTTGTTGAACCAAATGGAAAAAACTCAATTTCTTATGTTCTTTCATCATGTGAATAATTTCTTCAACACGATCTTCAACTGTCAATTGTCGACGTTCCACATCATAATGTTTTTGGGCATCAAGATTTCTATCGAGAGCTTTTTTTAATGCACGCATGAGATCAAAGAGCGTTGTATTTTTGAGTGCATCATTGCTTCCAAGATGATGATTCTCTGCATCAAAAAAAGTTCGATAATAATGATAGCGCTCTTTTTCTGCTCTTTCCGATAAATCTCCAGCAGCATCTTTGAATTGTTTATAGATGAGAAGTCTCTGCAAGAGTTCAGCACGAGGATCTATTTCCTCTACTTCTCCCTCTGCATTGACTTTTTCCCTTGGCAATAACATCAATGCTTTTATTTGCATGAGCGAAGCTGCCATCACCATAAATTCACCGGCAAGTTCCAAGTCAAACATTTCCATGAGCCGAACATAATCCAGAAAATCTCCTGTGATTTTGGCAATGGGGATATCATAAATATTGAGCTCATCTCTTCGAATGAAGTAGAGCAATAAATCGAGTGGCCCCTCGAAATTTGGCAATTGTATGGTATAATTCGACATGTGACATGACATTGATGAATGATTGCAAAGTTATGTAGATTTCAAGGATTTTTCATTCTTTGGGAATGCAATCAGCTCTCAGTATGTTTGCACATATGATTTTTGTACCATTATCAAGCGCTTCATCATGAAATCTATCATTATTGGCCTATTTCTGGTCTGTATCGCTGGGATTCAAACAACAGCCCAAGACATCTTCAAAGGGAAAGTAACATATACGCTGAAGACTGAAGATGCAGACTTTCCAATGATCATAACAACCAATGGCAGCAAGTTTAAAGTTAGTATGTCTATGGAAATGGGTTCTATGGACATGATAATGGATAAAACGGCAAAAGAACAGACGATGATCCTCCATTCCCAAAAAATGTATATGCAACTCACTGCCGCAAGACTTGAAAAAATGAAAGGCATGATGGGTTCTATGGGTAAAGGATTACAAGCCCCTGTTATTACAGAGCCTGTACGAACAGGTGAAACCAAAAAAATCCTGAATTATATCTGTGAAAAGATTGTAGACAAACAGGAAGACATCACGACTGAGATTTGGGTTACCGATAAAATTGGATATTTGGCCTTTATTGGCTCTCCAATTGTACCAATGCCTACACTTGCTAACTCAGATGCAGCTACTTTTTTCCCATTGGAAGTTCACAGCAAAGACAAAGATGGCGAAACAATCATGCAACTGATTGCCAAAGAAGTATCAACATCAATGCCTGGTGATGCAGAATTCACCATTCCATCGGATTATGCTCCATTTGCCTTTCCGGGAAGCGGAAATTAAGGCACTGCAAATGTCAAAATAGGCCGGGCTTCAAACCCGGCTTTTTTTATATTTACTTACCTAGTAAAACTCTTTTCCACATTGGGCTTACAAAGATTGCTCAATCATCTCCAATCCACTAAATTGTAGACACAATTCTTGGGTAAATCGGATATAGTCATGCTATCACATTCAACCTTCATAAGACGATCCATCTGGATTGCATGTTCACTCATTGTGTTCATATGCTTTTCTCAAACCGGACTTGCCCAATATGTGGTCATAAGCGAATATCAAAATGTAGTATCTGTGGCCGAGGGTGAATACACAGAATTGCTCGTTGTGGTTGACAAAGTTGACCTTGTTGGATATACATTGCGAGATAATAGCGCAAGTGGTATTTGGCAAGGAGGAATTAAATTCAAAGACATTCCATTATGGAAGAATTTGAGAAAAGGTACAGTTATTGTCATAGGACACAGAAATGTTCCCAATTCAGTAATTGGCGATCTCAATGCAAGTGATGGGTCCATCGTTGCAGGTGCTGTAGATGTGAATTTGTTTGAAAAAGTACTTTTCGGTGCTACCGATTGGAATCAAGATGCATTAAGCATTGCTCAAACATCAGATATGATTCAATTATTAGATCCTTTAAACAATCCTCATTATACGCTTGGACATGGAACTGCAACGTATCGTGGAAATTATTTCGATCCAATCATTGCCACGAAACTCTTTCATGAAATTTCAGGTATTACAGGAAGTGTATATGTTTATCCTGGACTTTCATTAGCAGATTATGATTTGCCAAATCCTGGAAATGCAAAAACAAAACACACTGCATTTCTATCTCCTTCTTTTCCGAATACTCCATCACTTGCCCCTGCAGCAACAGATTTGAATCAACAATATTGGAGAGATATCCGAGCTCCAAAATGGCCATTCCCTGTTTTGACTGGTGTTGTCAATCAGGCAAGTATTTCATTGTCATGGAATCAAGCAGAAGATTTATATCCAGCTGATAATTATCAAGGTTATTTGCTCATTCGAGGAACAACTGTTCTCAATGCATTTCCACAAGATGGTAAAACATATTCGGTTGGTGAATCCGTTGGTGATTGGGAAGTAATTGCAAATCTTACAGGAACTACAAATACATCATTCGTAGATCTAAAACCAATGGATTGTGGAGACACAACATATTATAGAGTATATGCTTACCGCTACTCTGCTCCAAATATTGCAATTGATAGTATTTATTGTGCTCAATTCCCTTTTCTTGCTAAGGGTAGATCATATAATGAAACAACATTTGGGACCTTCTTTGCTTCACGCCCTGTACCAGCCACTCCATCAATAACTGCGCTTGGTACAACAACGATTTGCGAAGGTACTGATGTAACATTAAAAGTACTCACATCATATCAAAATGGGACTGGGTATCAATGGTTCAAAGATAATGCTCCAATTTCAGGTGCAAATAGTAGTGAATACAAAGCAGGTTCTGCAGGTACGTATAAACTCCGCATCAATAGTGTCAATGGCTGTACACAAGAATCATTACCAATCACAGTCTCTATTCTTCCAAAGCCCAATGCAGTTATTACTCCAGCAAAAGAAGTGAGAATATGTAGTGGTGACTCTGTCATACTAAATGCCAGCCCTTCCGCCACAGCATATGCTTGGCTCTATAATGGAACAGCAGTTCAAAATACATCTGCAACATTGACTGCTTCTAAAGCCGGTACCTATAAGGTAATTGTTACTGATGACAAAGGATGTATCGACACATCAGATGCAACAACAATTGTATTGAGATCTGTAGCAATTTCATTTCCAGATCCCTCTATCAATTTTGGCAATCTCGATGGTTGTAAATCTTCAACCTCTGCTTCAAATATGATTCGCAATACAGGGAGCGACACGGCAATTATCACAAAAATTGATGTACCTAATGGTTTCCAATATGTATCTCCACAATTACCTATAGTATTACCACCGGGCAAAACAGCAACATTAACATTTGCTTTCACTCCATTACAACCCGGTGAAACAAAAGGTAATGCAATTTTGCAAACTTCTTCTTGTGCTGCATTGACAACGCTAAGTTTACGCGGATTCAAAGAACAAGCAAGTGTGTCGCAATCTGCATCAAATATAGATTATGGAATCACTTTTGTTTGCGATATAAAACCAAAAGACACAATCATTGTGATTGACAATAAAGGTAATTCCACCTTGACAATAACAAAAGCATTGATACAATCACCATTTCAAATTGTTTCGCCTTCTACATTCCCATTGATCATTCAACCCGGAACAAAATCATCGATCACCATTCAATATTCGCCCGCTACAATTGAAAACATATATGCCCAAACGCTATTGCTCCCTTATTCATCAGGTACTTGCGTTGACACATTACGAGTGACCCTCAATGGCGAAGTTCAATTGCCCAAATTTGATATCCCCGCCAATGATTTGAATATATCTCCATTGTCAGGTTGCACAATTTCTAGAGATTCTATTTTCCCTATAACCAATTCAGGCAAAACAGAGTTAAGAATCAATGCTCAACCAACTGCTGGATTAACAATACTCACACCTCTACCAATTATCATCAAGCCAGGAGAAACAGTGATGATTAGTGTTAGAGTTGAACCACCAACTGATGGAGTGTATAAAGGTTATATCACATTTACGTCCGAGCAATGCGCCGTCAAAAAAGATTATGTCATCAGAACAACCAAAGAATCAGCATCATATTCATTCTCAAAAGATACACATCAATTCAAATCTCTTATCCGATGTGATAAGGTAGATTTACTAAAAGATAGCATCCTTATAAAGGCAAGTGCATTAGGTATATCGGGTGAGGCGCAATTGTCAGATGTACAAATAACAGGTCCTTTTACAACAACACTTGTAAAAGGAGACAAAACCACAGGTGGAGCAAGAGATTTCATCATTACATTTATACCAAATGCTGATGGTGTATTTAACGGTAAGTTACAAGCCACATTTGAACCATGCTCAATCATAAAAACTATTGACTTGTCAGGAGCATTATCAACCACATCCTTTGCAGTTGATCAGAATGTAATTTCATTCCCGAAAACAGATAGTGGTATTGTTGATCAAAAAACATTCACATTCACGAATACCGGAAAAGAAGTCGTCCGCATACGATCCGTCTCAGGATTCACAATACCATTCAATTATTCTTCATCAAAACCATTGATGACGGATATCACATCGGGTGAAACCGTCACATTCACTGTTTCCTATTCGCCATTTGGCAATAGCAATGACTCCATTCAGATCATACTTGACATAGATGCGGGAATATGTTCCAAGCAAATTGCATTGGCAATTACCGGAACAGGAAATCAGCCTAGACCAAAAGATGTCAATGGTTCATTTGATTTAACAGGTGAAAATACTTCTGCTGAACCCGGTCAAATCATAAAAATTCCATTTATCATTAATTCAACAAATATGCGAGAGATGAATATCTCAGCTGTTACAATGAATATCGCATATAATAGAACACTGCTTCTTCCAAAGAAACTCATCATGCTTCAATCAGGAATTAGCGGCACAATGTCTGAAAATACACCTGGTATACTCACCATTACCACAAAAGCTAATGATACAAATAGCAGAATTCTAACGGGTAATTATTTCGATATTGAATGTATGGCCTTGCTTGGTGATGCAATGAGTACTCCACTCACAATCACTAATCAGGCAATTTCGAAATTGACAACTGGCACTTGCACAATGTCAGTCAATACCCCAATATTTTCTTTGATAGATGTCTGTAACTTGCCAAATCGTTTGGTAAAAGTGAGTGGACAATTATCACTTGCAAAAAAACAACATGCATTGAGTATCGATATCATTAGTCAAGATAGAACTATACTTCAGCTCTATGCATTGGATGGTTCTTTGATTCAAACAATGGTCGATGGCTCACTCACATCAGGGAATCATGAACTTCCATTGCCTGTAGATCTTCCTTCGGGTGTGTATCTAGCAATATTGCGTTCAGGACCACATATTCGCACTTTGTCATTCGGTCATGTACAATAATCATGGCCCTGTTTCACCATCATGCAAAAAACTGTACTCATAGTTTCATATTCTTTTCCCCCCATGGGACTAAGTGGAGTTGTTCGCACATCAAAAATGGCGAAAGCACTGGCCAAGAGTGGTTGGAATGTAGTCGTCTTGTCTGCAACACCTAAAGTTTATCTTACCTATGATGAAACCTTATTACAAGAGTTGATTGATGCTGGTGTCCACATTTACAGTACACCATCCAAAACACCCCCAAAACAAGATTCATCTTCCCCAGGTTGGTTTGAGAGAACAATCATGAAACCATTTTTGGGTCAGGTATATTTTCCTGACTCCGCCATTCGTTGGAAACGCATGGCCATAGCAGCAGCCGATGGAATCATGAATGATTATGATGTCAGTGTCATCCTATCTGTATCCCCACCATTGAGCAATTTTGTCATAACCGATATTATTGCTGAGCGCCATCAAGTACCCTTCATATTAGATTATCAAGATGGATGGACAAAAGGCATGACGGTAGATCATCCACAAAAACAACGATCATCTGCTCACATGAAACTGGAGCATCATTTACTCAATCGTGCAGCTCGAATCATCGTTCCCTCGCGCATCGCCAAAGAGCAAATGATTAAGGACTATAGATTTCTCGAGCATGAAGATGTAATGATCATTCCTGCCGGATTTGATCGAGATGATATGGTTGGCGTACATCTATCAAATGTGCATCCATCTACAATGACAATCATGCATACAGGCAAAGCTGATATGACAGGACATTTACCTGCATTTCTTCAAGGATTTGCGAATGTGCTCAAAACATCACCTGACATTCAAAGAGAGGTCATGATATCTTTCCCCGGAATCGTTGATGAATCACTGACTTCATTGATAGATAAACTTGGCATTCGTGAGAATGTGCATCAGCCTGGATACATAGCACATAGAGATCTATTTCATGCCATGAGTAAGGCTGATATATTGCTCACTGAATCAAAAAGCATGTATCAGATTCCTAGAAAAATCTATGAGTATATTGCCATGAGAAAACCATTGGCAATCATTGCGCCCGAACAATCAGCTCTTGCAAGTCTTGCGAAGGAAAGCGGAGCCGGGCTGCTCTTACATGATGTACATGCATCATCCATGGAAACCTATATCCGATCCTTACATTCATCATGGAAACTTAGGAAACTTCCCAATCAAGTTCCTGGTTTTTCTGAGACATTTGCAATGGATAATTTTGTTGAAGATTTGTCTATTGCATTGACAAAAGCCATTCGTATCTCTTAATTGACAGATACACTGTCATCACTTTATCGCTCATTGCCATGCGACGCTCACAAGTTCAAGACATGATCAGCGCAGGTGAATCCACTACAGTGGAATTCAAAAGAAAATTCACCGAACCCGAAAAAATGGCAAAAGAACTCACTGCATTTGCAAATACGAAAGGTGGACATCTGCTCATTGGAATCGATGATGACAGAAGAATTGTCGGTATTCCAAGTGAGAAAACCATTATGTCCGATGTAGAAAGGGCATGCTATTTTTATTGCGAACCGCCTCTCACATATGAATTGTATATCATGCCATTCGATAGGGTTGACATTGCGATTGTACATGTTCCTGAGAGTAATCAAAAACCACATGTCGTAAGAAATCCTCAAAAACCCGATGAATTGAAAGTGTATATTCGTCAGGGTGAAGAATCCGTTGCAGCAAGCAAAGAAATGATACGCATATTGCGAGGCATGCGACCAGATGCAAAACCCTTAATGATCAGCATAACAGATAAAGAACGCAGTCTATTTGATTTTATAGAGAAAAAAGGCAGAGCAACAGTAAGAGATTTCTCAACCTTGGTGAATATTTCTGATCGTAGAGCAGCAAGATTATTGGTTCGACTTGTAAGAGCCGGCGTTTTGAATATTCATACAAATGAGCAATATGATTATTATACATTGGTTGAAAGACCACTTTAATGCAGTACCACTTCACACCTTAAACATGAATATCAAATGCATTTTCATACTTGGAATGATTGTAGCTTCAATTCAATCTTTGAACCTGCAGGGACAAACCTTTGATGAAGATTGGAAAATAATCAATACAGAACTTGATAGCGGAAAAGTAAAAACAGCCGAGCCACTCATCAAAGAGCTATTCAGCAAAGCAAAAAAAGCAAAGAATAGTCAGATGATGTTAAAAAGTATTCTCCATCTTTCAGTGCTCACAGGTAATGCCGGTGATATAGACGATAGAAATATCATCATTTCAATTATCCAATTTAGAGATAGCGTAGAAACGGATGCAGAAAAAGCATTACTGCATATATATACTGCTCAAGCATTAAAAAACTACCTTCATTATCACATAAGTGATATTCAGCAAAGATCATATGAAGAGTTTTCTGATAATGATTATACAACATTACAGAACTGGACTCAGTCCCAATTCTTAAAGGCAATATCATATCACATTAAAAAGGCACTGAATAATCCTGGATTACTTCTTTCGATTCCAGCAAGATCCTATTCGGAATTGTTGAATGTTAAAGAAGGATCTGATATTTATAGACCAACATTATTTGATATTCTTACTCATACTGCGATTTCATTGTATGAATCTCTTGAACAAGATTTATCACAAGATGATAGACCTGTATGTACTGATCCACGACTATTTATCCCATCAACTGAATTTTTAGATTGGAAACCTGAAGACATTAAAGGATTTGATTTATCCAATGGAACATTGAAAGAAAGAATTGTACTATACCAAGAGCTCATGCGCAATCATCTGTCTGATCGACAACGCAGTGCTTTCATCGACGCAAATATCCAAAGAGTACTTGGTCTTTCTTCGGGCTTTCAACATCCATTTGAAGATTCACTCATTGTTGGAGCTTTAGTACGAATAGGCAATGAATCAGGTGATAATGTCGCAACTCCCAATGCCCTCTATGAAGCTGCTTTATATTACTCCAATAATGAACAGAACAAAAAAGCAATTGCTTATTGTAAAGAGGTAATAAAGAAATTCCCTGGTTCTATGGCTGCGGAACAATGTTTAGCTTTGATGGATAGATTGGATAATAAATCACTCGATGTAACAATTCAAAAACAGATCATACCAAATAGACCATTTATATTCAGAACTTCATATACAAATGTTGAAAAGATTTTCTGTAGAATCTATCAATTGAATGAACAACTTGAAAAGAAGTTTAAGAAAAGTAGATATAGAGATATGTTTTGGGATGAGTCCGGAATCCAAGCATTGATGGAAACGCAACCTGTTCAAGCATGGAAACAAGAATTACCCAAAATAGATGACTATCGTGGACATAGCACATGGAAAAAAGGACCCGCCTTAAAAAGTGGTAAATATATAATGCTTCTAAGCAATGTCCCCGTCTACAAAGAAAAAGAGGACAATGTCATCGTCTATTCTGAGTTTTTTGTTTCACCAATCACGGCAACCATGCAGAAAGAACATTCAGGTGGAATACATCTGCATGTTATGGATAGTGAGCAAGGATCTCCACTTAAAGCAACAGTACACATTATTGAAAGTGTCTATGATCGCACAGCAAATACATATACCGATGTCATAACTGATACATTTCAGACAAATGAATTGGGATCAGTCTTTGTTCCGCCGGTAAAGCAAGAAGTCTATGTGTATGATCGTTCATTTCGTATCATAACTCAGTCGGACACATTAGATATTGATCAATCAGTCAATCGATATGCAAATCGTGATAAAGAAGAAAAAGAACGAGTGCACATATTTACTGATAGATCGATATATCGTCCCGGACAACTCATTCATTTCAAAGGGATCATCTACAAAGAGGAAGTGAATGACAATGCAAGTGTCATGCCCCAACAGAAATTGTTAATCCGATTACGTGATGCACGAAATAAAACTATTGATTCAATTGTTTGCATATCGAATGAATATGGTTCTGTATCAGGTAGCTTTACAATTCCGAATCATATTGTAACCGGATATTGCTCTTTGCAATCTGATATTGGTGGAACTTCAATGAAGATTGAAGAGTATAAAAGACCAACATTTGAGGTCCAGTTTAAAGGCACAAATAATCCAATTCTTGGTGAAGACATACTCTTACATGGATCGGTACAATCATTTTCCGGCGCCACCCTCTCCGGAGCGAAGGTACGGTATTCGGTAAAACGAAATACAATGATATATCCTTCTTATTATCGGTATTTGCATCATAGAGAGAGTTCTATTGGAAGAGAAATTGCGAGAGGACAAGCAATTGTAGATGCAATGGGTGATTTTTCCATTCAATTCAATGCAGAACCTGATCCAAAACAATCAACTGAAAATGCAGAATCTTATACATATTCTATTTCGGTCGATGTTATAGCATCAAATGGAGAATTGCAAAGAGCTGATACAGCAATCAGCGTTGGCACTATGCAAGCTTTTTATCAGTTCAAACATCGAAGGATATCATCACCCTCAACTGCGAAAGATGTCTTTCTACAGTGTACATTGAATAATGGCAAACCTGCAACAGGGATGAAAGGTACGATAACAGTTGAATCATTAATCAATAATCCACTTAAACTTCCTCTACCTTTCGAATTCGGAGATATGGATGGTATAAGTGATAATGATAAAGAAGTCTTATTCCCTTTTGATCAGTTCAAACAACAAGATGAACAAGCATATCGTACAAAATCCATTGTGTATTCAAAAGAACACACTAGTGATCAATTTGGAATGATAAAACCAATACTACCATCTCTCAATCCCGGAAGATATCGCATTAGATTTGTTTCTGAAAATGAAACAATTCCCTATACCCTTGAATCAACATGGTCAGTCATTGAAGAAACAACATCAACAATGCCAATTGACGAACATTTGCTTCTTCATTCCGATAAACAATCTTTCTCGGTTGGTGATACTGCGAAATATATAATTGGATCTTCTTGGAATAATGCGTCTATATTGTTGCAGATTGAATCCAAGGGAAATATCATTTCGCAAAAAAGAATACAATGTTCGCAGTCAATGAATGTATTAACATTGCCGATTATTTCAATCTATCGCGGAGGTGTTTCAATTCATGCTACAATGATCAAACAAGGAAGAGCAATTACAAAGACATTATTCATGAATGTACCGTGGAAAGAAAAAATCATCCAGATACAAACATCGGCTCTTCGTGATAAAACTACACCTGGTGCCAAAGAGAAATGGACTTTTTCGGTAAAACACCCACTTCAGAAGTCAGAAATGGAAATTATGGGAATTGTCTATGATGCATCCTTAGATCCATTGCAAGTGATGAATACATTGTCAATCCCAGATGTATGGAAAACATATAATGCTCAATCACAACCATCAAGTCTTACTGATGGAACCCAATATGGATATCCCTTTTTTGGTAAACGATGGAATGAAACCAAATATCAATCAGGATTGAGGGAATTTGATGAATTAAATGTTGATCTATTATTGGGAGGAATATTTGGTCGTACAGAAATGATGTATTTCAGTGATATGGTAAAAGCAACTAGAATGTCTGGATACCATAGTTTATCTGCCTCTCACATAAATCAGAGTCTTGAAGATAACACTATGGAAATGGAAGATAGTGATACAGAGCCTCCACAAATTATGTCAAGAAAAGCATTTCAAGAGACTGCATTGTTTAGCCCGGCACTCCCCTTTAAAGAAGGTATTGCAACTCTTTCACTCACCATGCCTGATGCTCTTACAAAATGGAATATCCGATTATTTGCTCATGCAAAAGATGTGAGTTTTGGGTCATTGGATACATTCATCATTTCTCAAAAACCATTCATGGTTTCTACGCATGTTCCACGATTCTTACGCGTTGGAGATAATATCGACATAAAAGCAATGATACATTCTCTTGAATCGGAAGAGACTATCCCCCTTGAAGCCTTTCTTCATTATTATATTGATGATGACACTACCAACATTACAAAAGTAAGCATGAAGTCATATGCCTCAAAAACCGCTCCGGGACTTGCTTCTTGGACTATTTCAATACCCAAAGGCAAAACAATACATCTTACAATTGGTGCAAAGTCAGAAAATATGAATGATGCTGAATCATATACATTACCCATACTCCCGAATAAAGAATTGGTA
>RGCF01000531.1 GCA_009919265.1 Bacteroidota bacterium
TATCCATATATGACTGAACAAATGGTGAAAGTGAGCGCATTCACAAAATTCTGGATGGATCATAATCTCCCCGGTGAAATTCTACCGCTTATCCCAGCACCCAAGCCAAGAGCATATCGTGGTACAACTCGCAGAAAGGTCATGTTCAATGGACATTCCCTCATGCTCGGATTCGGCGATCAACAAGCCGCTGAATTTCCCAAAAAAGGAACGATGAGTATCGCCGCTTCAACCATTGAACCTGAAGATCATCATGCGATCTATGAACTCATTGGTAAAAAACTTCTCACAAGACCATATCATGAATTGACAGAAGCACTGAATTTTCTCATCATTCGGGATACAGGCGAAAAAGCTGTCATATTCAATGTTGCTGAATTGAATGGAGAAATTGTCCGCAAACTCAAATTACTTGGCGATCTACTCGCAAAAACTTCCCATAAAATAGCATGCGCATGGGTATATCATGATCCCACTCGCTCCGATTATTATCTCGATCAAACATCACTCGAACCCGGAACGATGCGCATAAAAAAATTATTTGGTTATGATGAATTGGCACTCACCATTCAAGACATCAAGTTCCGCATAAGCCCATTCACCTTCTCACAAGTGAATGTTCCTATGATGAAAGTTATGGTGGATAGAATTCGACATGCAGCAAAAGCAGAGATTCATTCCAAAGACTGCCGACTCATCGATCTCTATTGTGGTTATGGATTATTCTCACATGCTCTTGCAGACATGTTCAGCGAAGTGCATGGAATAGATTCATCAAAACCGGGAATTGATTCGGCAAAACAATTGGTGGATAGAAGAAAAAAAGCAGGACATGAAATTGGTTCCATGCAATTCAAAGAAGCTTATATCACAAAAGACACAGTGCTAACACATCTTCCTCCACCGGATGAAACTCAAGAAATCATCATACTTGATCCTCCCCGACAAGGCATTGCAGATGGCGTTATTCAAGCAATCGCAAGACGCAAACCTTCATTGGTGATTCATATCTTCTGCGCAATCAATGAAATAGAAAAAGCGGTAAGAGAATGGAAGAAACATGGATTTGTCCCTCAAACCACACAAGCACTCGACATGTTTCCCGGTACCCCAACGCTGGAAACAATCGTCGTATTCACTCCTCAATAACTATCATAGTCAATATCCAAGCACAGGCGCCAACCACTTTTCGCATTCGTCAATGGTTATGCTTTTTCTTTGCGCATAATCAATGACTTGATCTTTACTGATTTTCCCAATGGTAAAATATTGTGATTGTGGATGAGCAAAATACCAGCCACATACGGATGCTGCGGGCATCATGGCAAGTGATTC
>RGCF01000532.1 GCA_009919265.1 Bacteroidota bacterium
TTGTAAATGTGCCATATATGTTTAATCCAGACCATTCCGCTTCTTCTCGCCGTAGTAATGGCGGGTTATTTATGGTGACGGACAGACCCGGGTCAGTGGTAAGCGAACAAGAAAGATTGAATGCAATTGCCGCGGCAGCAGCCATTTCAAAATCAGGCGGACATTCGACACCAGTTCATCGCGTATATCAAAATATCAAACAAAATCCGGATATGATGATACCAATCCAAGGGGCGAAACCGAATACGAATGCCGGTCTCGGCATACAGGGACATAAACAGTTTGGAATGCGGGCGCTTTTTATGTAGGTTCCGCGTCGTGGCTTCGCGTCGCTGTGGTCGTTTCGCTCGCGTTGCTCGCTCCACTCCCTCCGCTCCGCGGGTTTGTGGTCGATAACATACATCTGTAAGTGTCGACTTTTTATTTTACATATATATATAACTGAAATGATGGACAAAATTGATAAAACCCGCGGAGCGGAGGGAGTGGAGTCACGAGCGAAGCGAGAGACGCAACGACCGCAGCGACGCGAAACCGCGAAACCGCGAAACCGCGAAGCAGCGAAACCGCGAAACCTAGAACTCAGCATTGAACTCGAAGACATCATCCGCCACCTTCTTTTCTGCCAACGCATACTCACCTACTCGCCGCTCGAAAAAGTTCGTCTTCCCAGCGAGACTTATCATCTCCATAAAATCGAACGGGTTCGTAGCATTATAGATTTTATCATATCCAAGTTGAAGCACCAGACGGTCGGCAACGAATTCAATATACTGACACATCAGTTTGGCATTCATACCGATGAGACGGCACGGCAGTGCTTCTGATATAAATTCCTTCTCGATTTCCACGGCATCACGAACTATCTCATAAACACGATGACGTTGTATCTTCTTCACCATCTTCGTGTATAATAACACGGCAAACTCCGTATGAAGTGCCTCATCTCTCGAGATGAGTTCGTTACTAAATGTCAAACCTGGCATAAGTCCGCGCTTCTTCATCCAGTAAATCGAGCAGAATGCCCCAGAGAAGAAAATCCCCTCAACGCAAGCAAATGCCACGAGACGCGTCTGAAATGTGCTTCTTTTATCACCAATCCATTTCAGTGCCCAATCTGCCTTCTTTTTAATACAAGGAAATGTCACGATGGCGTTGAATAGGCGGTCTTTTTCGGTCGCGTCTTTAATATATGTATCGATTAGGATACTATACATCTGCGAATGAATATTTTCCATCGCGATTTGAAACCCGTAGAACGCACGAGCTTCCGCCAGTTGAACCTCGCTCATAAATCGCTGTGCTAGATTCTCCATCACGATACC
>RGCF01000533.1 GCA_009919265.1 Bacteroidota bacterium
TCAAAATCCTTGGTTTACAAAAGATAGATCAGAAACCGCATCAAATAGATATCCAATAAAAACTTTGCCAAACGGTATTGTTGTGGAAAATCCTGGACTTGGATTAAACATATACTCAAATGTTTTTTCTAAAGAAGATGCTGACCGATATATTAAAATACTTGAGTCAAATCTTGACGGTACAAAAAAGTATAAGTGGTCAGAAGCACAAGTTACAAACTCTACCTCTCCAATTAAAAAAGCAAGAGACTGTGTTGATTTTAAATATAAACAAGAAAACTTAGGTCCAAGAGATGAATATAACTCTGAACTTTTAGACTTACATGAAGAAATATATCAAAAATTAAAATTTTGTATTGATGATTATGCTGCCTATTGGGGCATTAGTGTAATATATTATGAGGCATTTAACTTTGTTAAATATGAAGGTGAAGGAAAACATTTTAATATTCATGCAGATCATGGACCTGCGTATAATGCTACAGTTTCAGCAGTTATTTATATTAATGAAGACTATCAGGGCGGAGAAATTCAGTTTCCACGTTTAGATGGATATATTCATAAACCAAAAGTTGGAGATATTGCTGTATTCCCATCTAACTACATTTATGAGCATGCATCTCTTCCAATGAAAAATGGCACAAAATATTGTGTTGTTATTATGACAGATATAAATAAATTAGGACATTAGGACTTTATAAATGACTGTGATTAAAAATCCAGAAATACTTTATAATATTTTTGATGAAAAAGATTACAATATTTTAAAAGAATATCTATTTAGTAAAACAAAAACAGAAAATAACTATAATAAAGATTTTGGAAGATATGATTTTAATGATGACTTAATAGATAAATACTGTGAAAGACTAATACCTATTGCAAGAAAACATTTTAATAGTAAAACTTTGACTCCCTCATATTCTTTGTTTGCACATTATCAAGGAGAAAATGCAAGTTTACCGAAACACTTAGATGACAATGCCTGTACTTATACTATAGATTTATGTCTATATCAATCAGAAACTTGGGATATATGGGTAGATGAAAAACCATATACACTACAAGAAGGAGATGCGTTGGCGTATTATGGAAATGATCAAGAACACTTTCGAAAAAAATTTCCTAATCCAAAATATGGATATACTGGAATGGTGTTTTTTCATTTTGTAGAACCCGAACATTGGTGGATTAAAAAAGGTCCTTCTTATATAGATGTAATTCGTGGATATTTAACAGAAGACCAATGGGTAATAGAACAAAATTATAAAAAATATTTAAAGTCTATTAATAAAGATAAGGATAATAATGAATCTTAAT
>RGCF01000534.1 GCA_009919265.1 Bacteroidota bacterium
ATGACGGGCTTGGATTGTCTGCTGTGCAAGTTGGATATCCATATCGTGTCTTTGCAATGCGTAATGATAGAGACCCAATTGTACTATTCAATCCTCGCATTGTGTTTCATTCGTCAAATGTTCTACCAATGAAAGAAGGATGTTTGAGTTTTCCTCTATTGTTCTTGAATGTAAAACGACCAGATTCAATTCGTGTACGCTATCAGACATGGGAAAACATTACTGACACTTCTACATTCATCGGCATGAGTGCAAGAGTTGCATTGCATGAGTACGATCATCTTGAAGGTAAATTGTTTACACAAGTTGCATCGTCATATGAAGTAGAACGATCAAAGCGTAAGCGCATGATTCTTCAACGTAGAGTAAAAAACGCGAAGAAATGAGTGAAGAAGACTATGATGTAGTCATAGATGTTTTACAAAAACACTATGATAAGTTATGGAAGATGTGTGACCATAATACTGAATGGGGCATCATGGATCACATTCGCCTAGAGCAAATGCAAAAGTTGAAAGAGGCGATGAAAGTTTGGAAAAAACATTTAGATGATAAGGTATTGGAATGAGTGAAGATATGATTGCTAAACGTGAATTGGATTGGTGGGAACATTACCCACTACATCAACTATGGTGTAATGATGCTTGTCCTCTAGTACCTCGATTTGAATATCGACCTGGTGATGAATGGAATGCAAACAACTGGTTCCTTCATTGGTTGATTTTTAAGATTTGGACGCTAGAACATTTTGCTTTTGGTGCTGAAGTTAATCTTGCACCAGATAGCATAACGATTGGTTTTATTGTGCCTTATTTGAGAATCTTCATCGGTTTTCATCATGTATGGGAATGGACTTGGCTATACGCACTAGGTCGCAAGTTACGCCGCAGACCAGCAATGAAGAATGATAAAGGAGAGTACAATTGAAAGATTGGCAACATGGATTTGATATAGACTATCTCAAAGGTATAGAGAAAAAATACGAAGATTACAACAAGTACACTTTGTCGCCGTTTGCAAAGTACAAAAAGAATAACATTGCTGAAGGTCTGTTTAAAGGCACTCTTACAATTCTAGACGATGCAATGCTTGAAGTAGTCGAATCAAAGTCTGCATCTAACATCACCATGCACGGTGATACTGTTATCGCAAAGAAACAAAAAGGCGATATGACAGTAGGCAAGTTAGTGGGTAACTTAGATACAATCAAAAAATGTTTAGAGTATCCCACAGATATGCATGGTCTTGCGCCTAGGGACGTTTGGTTGTATGTGTGGGCAGAGAACAAAGAACATTGCAAGTTAGCAGAAGATTCTGGT
>RGCF01000535.1 GCA_009919265.1 Bacteroidota bacterium
TTTTGCTTTTATACTGTACTTATAGCAATGTCATTTGAAGATGTCAAATCAGTTTCCCCACGAAAAATCGAATTTACTCTAGCAAATACATCATATCCATATGCAAATACATTACGCCGTGCTATAATGACACTTGTATCCGGTGTAGCGTTCCGGTCAGATTTGCCCGGAATTATTGTCAGCAATTCTGATATAAAAATTATCAAAAATGATAGTAATACTCAACCAAATGAACTTCTTGCACATCGTATTAGTTTAATACCCATTCATGGAGTAGATCCTGATACATTTGATCCAGATAGATATGTATTTAAGATTGAAGTTGAGAATCATACAGCAAACCCAATGGATATAACTGCTTCTGATATTAAGGTATATGAACGTCGTAAAGCTGCAGATCTTTCAGAGACACTAGTTGAAATACCTGGAAAAGACTTCTTTGTTCCACACCCTTTGACACGTGAAACATCTTTAATTACAACAATGCCAGCTAAACGTTCATCTATTACCCCAACTCTTCAAGTTGAGATGAGGGCCACTGTGGGCACAGGTAAAGAACATGCTCGTTATATCCCTACATGTCAGTCTTCGTATAAATATACACTTGATCTAAATACCGAGAGGCGTAATGCTTACTTTGAGAAATGGCTTATTACACACAAAAATGTAGAACCTGAAAGTCTAAAACAGGATGAAAAACGTTATGCTGAGCTTAATCGCGAATTTATGGCTATGCAGGTTCAACGTATTTATAAAGTGGATGAAAAAGGTGATCCAAATAGCTTTGATTTCCAGATTGAATCTATTGGACCTATGGCACCTCGTGCTATTGTTGAACGAGCCCTCATTGCTCTTATAAAACTTTGTGGATCTTTCATTGGCCTTGATAATGGAGACCTCCCTTCAACAATATCAGTCACACCCTCGGATTCACAAATGCCAGGGTTTGATTTCTTGATTAAGGGTGAAGATCATACATTTGGAAATATGATTCAAACATGGTTAGTTGATAATCATGTGGATGGCGATGCAACTCCGCGCATTTCCTTCGCAGGTTACAAAATTCCTCATCCACTCAAGGATGAATTGCTTCTCCGAATAGGAGTAGAGGATGCTAATGAAATTACGGCTCGAACGGCTTTAGCTATATCTGCAAAAGGTTGTCGTGCAATGTTCCAAGAGTGGTTGCGTCTTTGGACAGGTGGTGCGCCAAGGGCTGAACCTAGTACTCCTGCTCCAGGAACTGTGGCTGCTGGCAAAAGTAAACTTAAAATAAAACTTAAATCGTCTACTGTTAAATAAATGTATATAGTATATTA
>RGCF01000536.1 GCA_009919265.1 Bacteroidota bacterium
AATGGATAATCGCAATGTGATATCTGTATTCCTGAGTGAATCCACGATTGTCAAGAATCCAAGTGTATCATTTATCACGCGTACTTGCTTTATGAATGCAATAGAATTCCACATCGTTGGCGTATCACCCAAGCCATAGTCGAGTGACCATGCAGAAAACATTGGTGTTACAGTAGAACCAATGATTGGAATGGAGTCCTGCATAGAAATAATTGCATCCCGTTTTGGCGAAGTGATCTCAGCTTCAAATCCACCTTTTTTTGCAAGCGCATTGAGTGGATTGACAAGTCCGGAGCCATATTCTATATCCCAACCCATTTCACCTAAATCTTTGGTGGATGATAGAATCATACCAGTGATATCATCAGTATTTGCAGATGGATTCACGCCAAGCAATAATGCGGCTGTGCCTGCAACCATTGGAGCTGCTGCGGAAGTACCTTGAAAACTTCGATAACCACCGCGTCTTGCAGTTGTCATGATGCCCGTACCAGGAGCCACCATGCTAAGTCTGGAACCATAGGAAGAAAAGGGAGCACGAGTATTGAATGTATTTGTTGCGCCGACAGCAATCACATGTTCATATCCAGCAGGATAACGCTTATCTGTTTTTCCATCATTGCCAGAAGAAGCAATCAAGATGCAATTCATGGAATGCGCAAAATCAATCGCGGCTTTTGTCATAGGTGAATACACTGCATCACCAAAACTCATGCAGATCACGCGAGCTTTATTTAAAGCTGCATAAGCAATTGCAAGTGCCACATCATCTTCTTCCGCATTTCCGGTTGCATCAAATGCGCGAACAGTCATGAGTTTACAATTTGGTGCAATGCCTGAAATGCCAATCTCATTATTAGATTCAGCACCAATGATACCTGCGACACTTGTACCATGACCATGCTCATCAATCACGATGGGATCGGGAAATCTATCATCACCAATATTAGTGTATGATTGATCAACGAAATCATAACCGGTGACATCATCTGTCCAACCATTCCCATCTTCATCATTACCATTCAAATCACCTGCAATGCCATCACGAATCTCAGTTGAAGGCCAGGCATCGAATCTATCATTGCTATTGATATCTTCTTTTGAGTTGATATAGATATTCTTTTGTAAATCAGGATGATCGATTTCGCATCCGGTATCAATGACAGAAACAAGGACATTATCTCCGCGAGAAATATTCCATGCTTTTGTGAGTTGTAATTCTTCTAGCGCCCATTGTTTCGACCACAAAGAATCATTTGGGGTGATTTGATCCAGGGTAAATGATGTGAGTGGACCATGAATGGTCAAGCCCT
>RGCF01000537.1 GCA_009919265.1 Bacteroidota bacterium
GAGAGGAAGTTATAAACCCTACAGAACGACCTCTTAGAGGCAAGCTTGCTATAGTGATAACCCATAATCTCATGGTTGGCATGAGCAATCCAATTCCTGCACCTGCAAACAATGAAAATAATATAGTCATTAAGAAAGTACCTGAAACAGAAAGTCCTAAAAACCCAATTGCAAGCATAGCAAATGCTCGGCCTCCCAATAATGAGAAATGATATTTCCTCGTTAGATAAGGCATTGAATATGAAGAAAATCCACCAGCCAAAGTGGCCAATGATACAACTGTCCCTGCTTTTGCTGGAGATTCTATGCCATGCAGTGCTAGTAAAAATGGTAATTGTGTTGGGATTGCATAAAAGAAAACCATTCCCACAAAAACAATCAAACCTATTCCTGCTATGCTGGCTGCAGAAACATGCTGGATGTTTTCATTGGTTTGACTTAGTTGTATAGTTTCACTTTGTTCTTTTACACTTGGCTCTTGTATATATGCCAATGCCGGTATGGCAAGAATGAGTGCTAGTGAATATAATACAAATGGATAACGCCAAGAAGCAGTTGCCAGAAATCCTGCAAGTGCAACAAAAATTACCCCTCCAAATGAAATAAATGCACCTTGTAAACCGAGCATTCTATTACGTTCTTCACCAACATAATAATCTGCAATCAATGTTTGTGCAGATGTCATAATGCCTGCAACACCGAGACCTAAAAATGCCCTAGCTATAATAAAATGATGGAGGCTTTCAAGATATAGTCCGGTGGTACCCATCAACCCATAGATTATCAATGAAGAGATTAAGAGTAACTTTCTCTTTCCATTATCAATTATTAATCCTGCAATTGGTGCAAATAATGCAATGATAAAACTTGGAATGGTCAGCATGAGTTTTACGAGAAACTCTGCATTATCTATTGCATTGAACGCATTGGCGATTTTAGGCAGAGCAGGCGAGATTGCGGATACAGACATCACTGTCAAACTACTTGCCATGAGTAGAATGACTTTACCTTTGATATTCATCATTTGCATTATGAAATACTCAATATCATTGCAGTACAAAGTAATGTACCGAATAAAAAAAGGTGAATCGCAGTTTTGAAAACATAGGGATTTAGTAACTCTTTTTGCATCGACATTACACCTTTTGTTATATGTATTGCAAATGGCAAAAGTAAGAATGGAAAAAGGTATATGGCATTGTCTTGAAGACGAGACAGCAGTATGAGGGAAGCATAACTCAATATCATCAATACTGCATAAAGCAAGCGAGAAGCTTTTTCACCAAGTGTAACCGCCAATGTAATTTTATTT
>RGCF01000538.1 GCA_009919265.1 Bacteroidota bacterium
TGTTGAACAATGCCCATGAATGTATCAAATGCCTGTTGGAAGGGTCTATTACTACTGCGTTGTTGTTCAAGAATCGTGAGCACGCTTTGCGCCAGCACCGGAATCGTATTCTTGAATTCCTCAACGGCATGTTCCCATTCCTTAATAAAGGGCTGATCATATTCAAAAAATGCTTTGAGCACTTCCACCAATTTTTGAGGAGTGGAAATATCTTCATCCAATACTTTTCGGGAATCTTGATAAAGGATCACTCTAGCGGGTTGCCAAAACAGAATATTCGATTGCGGATAGCCATCTTCAAATTTCTTGCGTACTTCGATTGACAAATCATCTTTGGAGTCTTTGGCTTCCCAAAATCCACGAGGGAGAGAAAATTGATCAAGGATTGCGCCATCAATAGAAGCATTGCGTCTGCCTTTTCTTTGTATCGTATATTCCTCGATGAATTGCCATCCAATCTTTTTCGTATAGGTTTGGAGCAAATCCTGAAAAGCATTGCGAATGGTCATTTCATTGAATTGACCATGTTTTTCAAATGATGCCAATTCCTCAAAATATTCTTTGATGGGTTTATGCGTAGGTTTTATGTCGAGCATGTGTTTCATAATTATGTGGAATACCAATCAACCCCATTGATGATGCAAAATAGCCTTTTTTTTATGAAATCTTTGACCCCGACGTGGACATAAGATATTACTCACACCTAACTATTCACACCATGATGATTATTTTCTCAATTAATCAACATTTATATTTTCCTCTCTTGATAGAGGGGAATTGTTATGGATTTTCCCCTCTTGTCAGAGGGGTGCCCGAAGGGCGGGGTGAGTCCTTTACGTTCTCCTCTTGATAAAGGGGAATTGTTGTGGATTTTCCCCTCTCGAAAGAGGCATGAACATTCTCAATTCAAAAAATATGTTTTCATTTTCCCCTTCCCTTTCATCTCTGTTTCACCCCTATATTCAAACTTGACATCGTTTACAGATTGACTGGTGAGTTTTTCCAAAAAGGTATCGCTTACTTGTATGCGACCAGGCAAACCAGTGCTTTCTAATCTGCTTGCAACATTTACGGCATCACCCCATAGATCATAAGTATAACGGTTGAGTCCTATTACACCTGCCACAACCGAACCTGCATGCAAACCAATCCTTAATTCAATCTTCTTTCCATTGAAATCGAATTCTTTTGATAGGTCAATGATTTCCAATGCAAATCTGGAAATTCTCAAAGCATGATCTTCTTTTTGCTCCGGAATACCACAAACCGCCATATATGAATCACCAATGGTTTTGATTTTTTCGATTCCATG
>RGCF01000539.1 GCA_009919265.1 Bacteroidota bacterium
GAGAGGAAGTTATAAACCCTACAGAACGACCTCTTAGAGGCAAGCTTGCTATAGTGATAACCCATAATCTCATGGTTGGCATGAGCAATCCAATTCCTGAACCTGCAAAGACTGCAAACACTAATGTCAATAAAAAAGAATGTGCAATTGATAAACCCAAAAAACCAATTGTCAATAGTACAAATGCTCTACCTGCAAGTGCAGAAAAATGGTATCGCTTTTTGAAATATGGCATGGTGAAAGAAGTAAAACCTCCTGCCAATGCTACGAGTGAAACAGCTATTCCGGCTTTGGCAGGTGAAGTGATTCCGTGAATTGACAAAAGAAATGGAAGTTGTGTTGGAATTGAATAGAAAAACACCATTGCAATGAATACAATCAATCCAATTCCCGCAACTGGTAGAAATGTAGTTCGGTCAAAAGTTGTGTTTGTATCTATGTGGTCAATGCCATGCTCTTTTTGTTCTGATGGTTCTTTGATGAAATACAAAGCAGGAATGGTCAACAATAATCCCAATGTATATAATCCAAAAGGATATCGCCAAGATAGAATTGTTAGTGCCCCAGCGAGAACAATGTATGCGACTCCTCCAAGTGAAACACATGCACCTTGTAGAGCAACCATCTTATTTCGTTCTTCGCCAATATAAAAATCAGCAATCAATGTTTCAATGGATGTCATGATTCCTGCAACACCTAATCCAAACAATGCTCTGCTAATAATGAAGTGAAGCAAATCATTCAAATATAACCCTGTGGTACCCATCAGTCCATATGTGATTAATGAGCCAATGAGAAGCTTTTTTCTATGTCCTTTGTCAATGATCAACCCAGTCAATGGAGCAAACAAAGCAATCATCAAACTTGGAATGGTGAGCATTACTTTTACGAGGAATTCTGCATTGTCATTAGAATTGAATGCTTCGGCAATTTTTGGTAGAGCGGGGGAGATTGCAGAAATAGAAATACCTGCAGAACTTGCGATGAGAAGAAGTATTTTACTTTTTACATTCATGTTACATGCTCAATAACATTGCTAGACACAACAGTAATCCGAACATGAATAGATGAATTGCTGTTTTGAATACATAAGGATTGAGCGATTCTTTTTTAACTACGAGTATGCCTTTTGTTAAATAAACACCGAATGGTACTAACAATAATGGTAGGAGATACATCGCATTACCTTGAATCTGCGACAGCAGTATGAGGGAAGCATAACTCAATATCATCAATACTGCATAAAGCAAGCGAGAAGCTTTTTCACCAAGTGTAACCGCCAATGTAATTTTATTT
>RGCF01000540.1 GCA_009919265.1 Bacteroidota bacterium
GCGGGGGCAGTGGCTGACAGCGGCGTATTGTAAAAACATTCTATCTTGTAATGCATCTCTGTTCCTTTGGCTGCGGCTTCTTTACCTGAGGCTGCCCACATTTCTTCTATCTCTTCCGCTGTTTTTCCGTAATACTTTGCGTTAGCTACTGGGTTGTTCCATTTTTTGGTGTTTTGCATCATTGCCGCGATTACATTCTTGGCATTGAAATGTTCGAAGTGTTCATGAACCCATGTTGTAACCGACGTGAATTTCGTGTCTTTGGAGACTCCATTTATTCCTTGTATTGTGTATGTATGAGGGCCTTCATCAAAATGAATATGTGAATCTCTCGGATGTGGGTTTTTGTTTGCGAGATAGGATGGTTTTGATGTTGCTGAGGGGGCGGTCATCTTCTTTGATTCTGTATGATAGATGATGGTTGTTATAATAGATCGATGATAAGAATGTGTGTGTTGTTATTATGAATAAAAATATTTCAATTTTATGGAATAGACCATAATAATTCTGTGTGGTGTCGTGTGGGTTATGATGATGACATCTGACGCATCAATCCTATTCTGCGTTGTGTGTATTCGTCATCGAGTTGGGTGTTTGAGAATGTATCATCGTGGTTTAAGGATTGTTCGTAGTATTCGCAATTGTTATAATAACGATCATGAATCATATTTTTGTAAATTTGTTCTGATGTAATGTCTTCCTTATTGTTTCTTGCTTGTGCGATTTTTACACATAGAGTGCGTAATTCACTTCCGTTGTATATAGTTCTGCGTCTGTTATGGTTATCGTTATTATAACCAGTGTCCTGCGAACAGTTTGTCGGTATTCTTGAAGGTAATGCGTCCAGTAGTTCTTCTTCTTCATCGCTGTAAGCTGCTGCTGCTGCTGGGTCTTCTTCTTTGATGATACGTCTGGCCTCGTATTCGTATTCTTCTTCAGATTCAACATATTTTCTGGATACAGTTGCGCCACTATTGAATAATTCTTGTTCGGCTGAGCAAATCCGTCTTGCGTGAATCACTAGTTGCTTTTCTTTGAAATTACTTATCGTGGTGAGACCAATAATCACTTTAACATCTGTTATGAGATTTTCGGTTTGGCTTGTAATAATGTTCGGGGTTTTGGTTTGCGGTACTACTACTGCGTTGATCCATTTCAGCATTCGTAATGTTTTGTATGCTTCGCATACGATTGTATCCATATCGTATCGGTTGGCTTCAATCTCGCGCAGTTGTTTCAGCGTCTCGATTTGAAACATTCCAAGAATGATTGATATTGTATTTTGATTTGT